>JASMLY010000001.1 GCA_030748455.1 Phycisphaerales bacterium
CGGTGTGTCGCAGGTTATGCTGCGAGTGCGTAGTTAGCGTTGCCAACTAAAAATTGTGCATCCTTTTTACGTGGCAAGGATGCTCCACGTTACGCAATGTATTGCCTTCCCTGTCCGGTCGAAACCAGGTCGGCCCCTAAGTTTTCAATGAGCAGAGGACTAGTATACGCGAAAAAACCGGAAAAGCAACGATTGACGAAAAACGAATCTATCTGTCAGAAATCTGCGGTACTACGACAGAAAGAACTCTTAGGAGTACTTCAGCTTGTGTTCCAAGTGCATCAATATCGTGGATCAGTGCGTCGTCATAACAGGCTAAAACCGGCGCGGTTTGTTCGCTGTACACTTCAAATCGTTTTCGAATCACCGATTCATCTGCATCATCTGGGCGACCTTGCTCCGAGGCTCGTTTTTGCATTCGGCGTACCATTTCATCAAGATCCGTACAGACAAGGTGGATGACCATGAGTGGGTTGATATGTTCAGCCATTGCCTCAGCTTGTGGAACACTTCGAGGGATTCCATCAAGCAGCAACACATCATTGTTCGGGTTGTAGAGTTCACGTGCAATGAGTTGGTCGACATGTTGTCGCCATAAACGTACAGTGAGGAAATCAGGAACGAGAAGTCCTTGGCTCGAATAACGAGCAAACTCCATTCCAATTTCAGAGTCCTTATCTAGCGATCTGAACATATCACCTGTTGCAAGGTGAAAAAAACCTGGGATCGATCCGAGCATCTGTCCCTGCGTACCTTTCCCGACTCCCGGAGGTCCAAATAGTAGGATAGATGGATGTTTTTCTGGCATTGGTTCTACTCTGTGAATTGATTAACATGAGAATACTACCAAAAAAAGAGTTCAAGGCTCTCTTTCGAAATGTAGAGCCCAAGCCATCGAAACCGCTACGATGTGCGAAATGCGAGGTCTTACCAAACGATGGAATCCCCCAAAACCCTCCGATCCACGGCTAGATGTCGTTGCAAGAATTCTTGCCTCTAGGGGGCTCGATTCTCCGGAAGCTCGTGCAGACTTTCTCAATCCTTCATTGAAACATTTGGACGAACCCTCCGACCTCACAGGAGCGACAGAGGCAGCAGAACTTCTCGTGCAGGCAGTGAAAGCTAAAAAGAGAATCTTGATCTTCGGCGACTACGATGCGGACGGAATCACTGCATCTGCAATCCTATACCACATTATTTCAACGGCAAGTGGTCGAGAAGGGCCAACCATGTACATCCCAGATCGTATCGATGAAGGGTATGGGATTGGCCCAGATGCGATTGAAACGTTCGCCTCTGAAGGGATCGACTTGGTGATTACTGTTGACTGTGGTATTACTGCTGTGGAAGCTGCCCAAAAAGCAAAAGAACTTGGCATTTGCCTCATCATTACAGACCATCATGCATTCCGGAAAGACGGAAAGATACCAGCCTGCGATGCAATCGTGCATCCTGCATTGCATGGTGAACCAAAAACACATTTTGCTGGTGTTGGCGTCGCGTACCAAGTAGCGTGGGCGTTCGCAGCGCATTGGTCGAACAGCCCCACAGTCAATGAGAACCTTCGAGATGTACTCATTGACATGATCCCAATGGCTGCTATTGGCACGATTGCTGATATGGTTCCTCTCACGAAGGGAAATAGAGTGATCGCAAAGTGGGGATTGCAGTTGCTTCCCACAACTGCGAACAAAGGGTTGCAGGCAATCATGCGTGAGATCCAAACACCGAAACATTCTCTGGCATCTTCCCATGTGAGTTTTGGTATTGCCCCATTGGTTAATGCAGCTGGGAGAATGTCCCACGCTGCAGTTGCGTTGGATTTGCTTACACATCTTGAGGGTTCGCTCGCTTGTGCAGCTGCAGAAAATCTTTCGGAGTTGAACAGAACGAGGCAAAAAACACAACGTGGGATTCAAACTGAAGCATTCCAAATGATTGAAGATCAAAACCTCGATCATCCAACAAACCGATGCATCGTTTTGCACAGTAAGAATTGGGCGAGAGGTGTCGTTGGAATATGTGCGGGCCAAATTGTGAACCAGCTCAACCGCCCGACTATTCTGCTTGCTTCAGATGGGGATCATTATGTTGGGTCTGCTCGAAGTATTGAGGGGTATTCGATTTTAGCGGGGTTACAACATTGTGAATCAACACTTGTGACCTATGGTGGCCATGCTGCCGCTGCGGGGTTGAAAGTCCATCATGATCAATTTGAATCATTTGTGGATGCAATTACAAATCATGCCAACACGCACATCAAAGAAGAAAACCTTGTTCCAACTGTCACAATTGATTCGGTCGCTGACCTTTCGGAGATTACACTTGATGCCGCGTGTGAAATTGCAAAAATAGGTCCCTTTGGAATTGGGAATCCAAATCCAAGGGTGCAAATTTGCGGAGCAAAAATAGTTGATTGCAACACCATGGGTCAGAACGGTTCTCATTTGAGTATGCGTTTGTCTCAGGGAGGATCAAGCACCCGAGCTCTTTGGTGGAATCGAGGCGCGTTTGTTGATCGTCTGCACAATGGGGGACGCATCGATCTAGTGGCAACAATTTCAGTGAACGAATTCCGGAACCACCGAACACCGCAACTTACAATCGAAGACGTGCGTTTACCAAGCAGCTAATTCGCCCACGAGTGGTTCGACAAGGTCTTTTAAGGTCACAATACCAATTGGTTTTCCACTATCTGGTGAAGTTACCACAGCCATTGACCTACCACTCACACGGACTTTCGTTATTGCTTCGACGACCTGCATGGATGCAGAGATGAACAGGGCTGGATGCATGAGATTCTCTGTGGTTTCATGCGTATGCAAGAGCGCTGCAATAGAGGGAAGTACACCCTTTACTGAACCATCACTGTCAATCACAGGGAGCCTTGTGTGTGATGCCCAGTTGAGGGATCGAGTACGCATCGACGGGGATGCGTCAATATTCACACAAGATACACGGGACCAAGGGATCATCTCACTTCCTACTGAGAGTGACCGCATAGAGAGCACTCGATCGGCGAGGGAGGTTTGTTCATTGCTAATAGCACCTGAACCGAGTCCTTCTTTGAACAGTAAGCCGAAGCGAAGTCGGGGAGTAGGCTCGATATCTGATTCGGTGCCAAGGCAATGTTGCGCAATCTTCCCAATGCTTGAAACGAGTGGCACAACCCCAGTCCAACGAAACAACAAATCAGCAAAAGAGAGAGAAATCGAATACCTGTAGGTCCACGAATCAGCGTGTGCACGGAACAAATCCTTTGGAAGAACTTCTCCAAAGATAAACAAAATTGGTATCAGGCAGAGGGCGTTGATGGCAATAGACAACCAAGGTCCAAATGAAGTTTCATCAAGTACCATGGCAGTGCCGTAACTCGCAAGATAGTTTGCGATGTTGTTGCAAATCAGAAGGACGGCAAGCATGCGCGTGGGTTTATCGATCAATGATTTGATTCTGCGTGCATTCGGGTTTGATGCTGCCGACCGAACATCAAGCCGAATTCGGTTAATGGTGTACATGCCTGTCTCTAAGCCAGAATAGAGCGCACTAAGAAGAAGTCCAACTCCGGCAATTACAATAGCAATGGCTACAGAAGTCATTCGGGCACCTCCTGCACAGCAATTCGCACGGTTGCAACTCGGAACCCATCCATTGATTCGACGGTTAATCGTATGTTTGCGAGATCAATGGAATCGCCAAGTTCGGGGATTTTTCCAAGTTTTGCAGCGATCAGTCCACCCATTGTGGCAGCGGGGAATCGCTCAACAAACGGCCCAGTTGCAGAAAACCAGGAGCGAACACTCGTATCTGCGTCAAGCAACCACTCTCCGTTGTCGAGTTGTTTTGGTGGATCAACTGTACGATCAGTTGCATCACCGATTTCCCCGATGAGTTGTTCAAGCACATCTTCTAGTGTCACGATGCCAGCAGTGCCGCCAAACTCATCAACCACTATTGCAATCCTTGTTTTTGTTTCTCTGAAGTGTGTGAGAAGTTGATCAAGTGTTGCGACTTGGGGAATGAATAATGGTTGCGTCATACAAGTTTGTAACAGCGTCGGTCCCTCAGAAGTACGTTGCAGGTATCTTTTTGTATGCAACATTCCCAACACTTGATCAAGATCCACCCCGTACACAGGGATTTGGGTGAGTCTGCTTTCTTCGATCACACGTTTGATCTCTTCTTCTGTTTCTTGAGCAGTGACTGCAACCATGCGAACTCTTGGCATCATGACTTCGCGCACTCGAATATGATTGAGTGCAACAACATCTCGCAAAATTTGTTGTTCATCTAAATCGATGATTCCATCGTTGGTAGATAAGGCGACGAGCGCTGCAAGTTCTTGTGCATCTAGTGGAGGTGGAGGCTCACCTGTTGCAAGTCTTGATAGTGGTGTAATAATGACAGTGTCAATAATCGAACGAAGTGGTGTAATGAAATGATGTACGAGTAGAAGTGGTGGAGATAGCAATGTCGCAACACCAACAGGTCTTGCCGTTGCAGCCATTTTAGGAAGAACTTCACCAAAAATGACAATAGAAAAAAGCGTCGCAACCGCGATCCCTACTTCGGTTGCGATTGAACTTGGTACTCGTAACATTAGCACGGAACTTATGACAAAAAAGAGAACATTTGCAGTCATGTTTCCGATGAGGATGGTGATCAGTACTGTTCTTCGATTTCGTATAAGGAGCAGGGCAGCATTTGCGGGTGGGGTTTTTCTTTGTTGGAGTTGAATACTTTGCGCTTGCGTAATTCTGAATAGGGCTGTTTCACTGCAACTAAAGAATGCGCTAAGTATGAGTAGCGGTACAAGCGAGATGAACAATGCTACATCGACACTGCCCCAACTAGTTTGGAACGATTCAGCGATCATGATGTTGAAAGTTCTCGAACAGCGTCCTCAACACGTGACGTAAATGCATCCGTAGATTCTTCGCGTTGGAGTTGTAATGGCTTGCCAAAAGCAACGTGAATTTTCCCAGATTTTGGAATATATGTAGCTTTGGGTAACACCGTTTTTCCACCTGAAACATGGACAGGAGTCACTGGGCATTTTGCTATTTTTGCAACAACCCCAAGCCCAGATTTAAATGGTGCAATTTCGTCGGTCTCACTGCGTGTGCCTTCAGGGTAAATCACAACAGACCAGCCTTCATTGAGAAGGGCAGCCATCGTTCGAATTGAACGAAGTGGGGATCCCACTCTTTCTATACCAAATGCATTCCACACAGCGAGCACTGTAAATTGAATGCACCTTTTTTTCAAAGAATTTCCTTCTGCATCACCAAAGTGGTCGAACGCAGCTGCTACTGCGGTTTTTTTGCGTTGTTTTCTTGGGAGGACATCTAAAATTGCGTGCGTATCAACATGGCTTTGATGGTTGGAAGCAAATAGTGTCGGCATTGTCATCGACGCAACGTGCTCCACGCCAGTTGCTTCCCAAGAAATTCTACGAACGATTTTCGTTACGGAGCACCCTGCAAGTAAAGCGCAGCGAGCCATTGCAACTGATGGAGAATGTAACTTGTTCAGTATTTCTTCGGCGTCAGGGGGAACAGGTTTGTGTTGCGGGGGCATTACTGTGCTCGAGGGATCTCATCTGCGTGTGAGAGAACCTTGGCAAAGGCGTCCGCATACTGATCAAGTAACTCTTTTGTTGCAGAAGGGAACGAGGGAAGTTTTACCAAGGACCCATTTCCAAGCGTCGTCTCTGGTAAGTCAGCTGGGTCGTAGGAATGGAGGGGGTTCTCCTTCGTCGCGGGTAGGCGCGCTATTTTGGACCAAACCCCGTGTGTAAAGACTGGTTGCTGGTGCAATAGTGGATAGCGTGGTGCTGCAACAAGTGCGCCTTCGGCCTGCAATGCAGTTACCAAATCTTGCATCGGTAAATTTCTTGTTTGCTCTTCATACCGAACAAGGAATTCGAAATACACTCGTGAAACATCTTTTGGTGCTAAGAACGGTTCGATTCCAAACTCAGCAAGTTTATTGGAAAGATAGATGCAGTTCTCGTTTCTCAATTTGTTGCGTTCTTCAAGATGTTTGAGTTGTGTCCGAGCAAGTGCGGCAGACATCGGTGCTATCCGAAATTTAAAACCAAAGCCAGTTGCTGCGAAATATTTGTTTTCAGATTCAAGGTGAAGCAAGCGTTCATAATGCCCGAGTCGGATTGCAGACTCATACAACTCCTGCGTATCGCAAAGTAAAACTCCACCTTCTCCAGATGGAACAAGTTTGTTTCCTTGCATGCTAAAGACACTCACATCGCCGAATGAACCGACAGGTCTTCCTTTGTACGTTGCACCGTGTGCATGCGAAGCGTCTTCGAGGATTTTAAGGCCATGCTTGGTTGCGATTGCCTGGATTTCGTCCATTTTAGAAGGCATGCCAAAGAGATGTACGACAACGATCGCTTTGGTGCGATGCGTAATTTTTCGTTCGATGTCTTCTGGGCTTAATCCAAGACATTCTGGCTCAAGTTCAGCAAAAACGGGTATTCCGCCACAATGAAGAATGGGCATTACACTAGACCACCAAGTTGCGGAAGGAACAATGACTTCATCGCCGGGCGTGATCCCAATAGCATGAAGTCCAGCAAGAATCGCAGAAGTACCATTGTTGTGTGTGAGCGCGAAGTTTCGACCAGTTAGATGTCTATAGTCATGTTCTAATTCACCAACAACAGGGTGGATTGAAAGTTCCCCACTACGGAGCACATCAAGAACCGCCTGCTCATCTTCTTGAGAGATGATTGGCCAATGGGTCGCCTCCCGCTGATCAAGTGTAATAGCCTTGTTGCCGCCAAGGATGGCGGGGGTTGATGTTGTTGCTGGCATTATGAACTCTGTGTATCCGCGTCTTCTCCCGCGATCGATGTTCGCATTTTGGTATCTGAGATGACATTTTTCATGTTGTAGTAATCCATGACACCGAAGTTGCCTTTGCGAAAGGCATCTGCCATGGCTTTTGGTACTTCAGCTTCGGCAAGAACAACGAGGGCTCGGTTCTTTTGTTCTTCTGCGCGGTACTCAACTTCTTGTGCGATCGCCATAGCACGGCGCTTTTCAGCTTCTGCCTGAAATCTTGCCTTGTCGGCTTCTGCTTGGTGCGCTTGAAGTTTTGCACCAATATTCTCGCCAACATCGACGTCAGCAATATCAATTGACAGAATTTCAAACGCTGTTCCTGAGTCTAATCCTTTTGCGAGTACGGATTTTGAGATATTGTCAGGATTTTCAAGTACCTGTAAGTGTGTGGTAGCTGAGCCAATTGTAGAAATGATTCCTTCGCCGACGCGAGCAATAATTGTTTCCTCTGTTGCACCACCAACAAGTCGCGCGATATTCGTACGAACAGTAACTCTTGCTCTTGCGCGCAATTGGATACCATCACCTGCGACCGCATCAATTGTTGTTTTGCTCGTACCTGCACTTGGGCAGTCAATCACTTTTGGGTCAACACTCGTATGGACTGCGTCCATAATGTCACGCCCAGCCAAATCAATTGCCGTAGCATTTTCCCAAGTAAGTGCAATCCGCGCTTTGTCAGCAGCAATCATTGCTCGAACGACGTTCGTGATTCTGCCACCAGCGAGGTAATGTGCTTCAAGTTCATCTGTTGAAACTTCAAGTCCTGCTTTTTTTGCACTAATTCGATTGATGACAACGGATTTCGCGTTGACTTTTCGAAACCGCATCATGACGAGATCAATAAAACCAACTTTGGCTCCACTGACCCAAGCTTGTAGATACAAGCCGACATATTGGAACGCGAACGCGACAATGATGAGGAGAAAAATTCCTCCAACAATGATGCCACCGATCATCCAATTTGAAATTGCTGTAATTAAGTTCATAGTAAAACTCCTTCGTCTTCTAGGGTAGCGTAGTGTATCACGCTGATACTTCGCGTACTTTTATCTGGTTGTCGTACACTTGTGACACAACGATTGGCTTATCTGCACCGATGACTCCAGTTTCTGCCATCGCGTCATAACGCCTATCGTTGATTCGTACTACACCAATTGGGCGAAGCACTGTCACTGATCTGCCCTCAAGGCCAACAAGTGCCTGAAGAACTTTAAGCCGTTCCATGCGTTGTGCTTCAGATTCTTGTTTAGAGAATTCGCCTCCACCATCCACGTCACCGAGAATCATTCTCGTAGCGAGTGGGGAAGATACCCAAATTTTGAACGCAATCCACGCGATCACTGGGCCAAAGACAATGTAAATGCCAGTTGCAATCAGCCCCGTTTGTACGTCGTGGACATAGAAGGCAATCAACGATCCAATGACGCACAGTCCACCAAGTAACGCGAGTAGCCCGCCAGAGGGAACGAAAATTTCGATAAAGAAAATGACGATTGCGACCCCAAGTAGAACAAATGCCCAAAGCACTGGAGAAGAGTTTTGTGTTGCAGCTGTTTGTGCAAGTAGAGCAATCATAGGGATACCTCTTCGACTTCAATCGTCATACCTGTGTGCATGATACGAACTGTGGCACCTTTCGCAATCCATTGTCCCGTTGTTACTGCATCGAAAACTGAATTTTCTACCTGTATTCTTCCACTAGGGCGCAAATCTGTCATCGCAGTTGCTGTTTGCCCTATTTGGAGGAGTTCAGCTTGCTGAGGTGGAAATGGTGGCGTGTGTTGTTCAATAGTATCTTCAAGAACGAGCCGTTGCATAGCACTCGCCCCCCCCAAATATCTCACGATGAACCAACTAGCAATTGCTGCAAGGATGCCACCACCAAGAATCGCTCCAAGTCCTGTGAGGAGTTGTGCTTGGCCTTCTGCGGAGCCAAGGTCTTCTGATATGAACGTCCCGATGATCCCTATGAACAAGCATGCGATGCCAATAAAACCCACAACACCAACACCGGGTATCAATAACAACTCGGTTGCGATGCACACGAGACCTGCGACGATCGCGATGACTTCCCAAAAATTAGCAAGACCTGCAAGCCAAGGAGCACCTATTAAAAGTGCAAGAGAAACAGTCGCTCCAATAGAAAAAGCACCGCTTGATCCTGTAACAAACTCGACAAAGATACAAATTAGAAAGAGTGCGATCAGGAGGATCCGAATTGGCCAGCTTACAAGAATTCGGACAAGTTTTTCAGACCAATTGGTATCGAGCCGGTACACCGTGGTTGCTCCAAACCATTTTGTGAGTTCACCATCGTCTGCAACGATGCCCTTGATGAGACCATATTGTTCAGCTTCTTTTGGCTTTAATGTAAGGAGGCGATCATTGGGGACAATTTGTTTAACGAGTTCCCATGAGGCAGAGTCCGTGTTGTCAAACAGCGGTCTACTCTGTGGAAGTTGCTGCGCAAAATCAGGCTCCCATGATTGGTCGGCAGTTGTACGAGTCGACTGTGTAAAGTTTTGGATTGCATCGAAGAATGGAGAAAAAGAAGAACTGTTTTCTGCTTCTGGAGCGATCGGAGAAAAACTTTTGGGAGGATCTTTTCCAAAAATGGTTCGGTATTCTGATTCGTTGACACAGATGAGTTCGTTTGTTTCTGTGTTACGAAGAAGCCACAATTCAATCCCAACGCTTACAAATGATTCCACTAAATGTTCGTCATAATGATTTCTTCGAGCAGAATCGACAACTTCAGTGAGGATTGGAGATTCTATTTTTGCACGTTCGGTCGCAGGAATTGGTCCCACTGCAGTCACCGGGGCGGCATCCCCAAACGTGCTGTTGGGCGCTGCAATAATTTCGCGGCAGGCAAGTGCGATGATTGTTCCAGCCGAAAAGGCGTGCGGGTGAATCCAGGCGACAGTGTTGGCGGGGGCATTGTTTTTGATCTCATAACAAATGTCTAGCGTTGGTAGAAGCCCTCCCCCAGGTGTGTTGAGATCGATGACCAGTGCATCTGCGTTTTTTGCTTCCTCGAGCCTTCTTTTGAAGGAACTTGCTGTAATGGAATCGACTTCACCCTCAATTGATAGTACAGCGACGGTTTTTGCTTCTCGGTACGCTGGGACAGGGGTAGGTTGGGGAAATGCGACTACCCAAAGGAGTGGTGTAAGTGCATACATGGTTCTATTTTACTCGGATACTGCCCGAGAACGCGCTGCGATCCCTTTGGGCAAACCATGAATCCCAACGTTGCAGCCAAAAAGGGGAATTTTGCAGAGAAACGGATCAAAAAACCGGCCGCAGTTTGCACTGCGGCCGGCTGTTGTATCCAAAAGTTGATCAGAATTGATCAATCGTGGCGGAACCCAGTCACGCCACCGTATTTGCCATTGTTCTCATCAACTTCGCCGACTGCGATGTGCGTAAGAACAACGTCAGCACCAGTTCCGTCGCCGGAACCAAATGCTGGGTCAATGGCCTCAGTTTCTTCAAAGAAGAGGTTATCTGGTGTCGTGACACCAGAAGCACTCGTGTAAGAAACGTTCTCTGGGTAGAAAGTGTCAGTGACTTCGGTATGGTTGTCCCCATACCCAATAATGCCTTTCCATTCATTTTTAATTCCGTGAAATCCAAGTGAGATGGATGGGTCTGTGAGATCAACGACACCCTCTGCTGGACCACGGGTTCCAAGAATGGCATACCCACTATCATTTTGAAGGCTAATGCCCCAGTGTTGGAACCGTCGTTCACCAGTAATCGGCATAATTGCGTAACTGTTGTTGCATGTTTCAGAACTTGCTGGGTCATCGCTTAATGCGTTGTCAAAGTTATCATCCCAGAACGTCCAACCAACTGGAGTTGGATCGTAGACGCTGAAATCATAGTCATCGTCAATATAGACCGCACCGTTTGGCTCTGTAGGAGCAAAGAGGATCTCTGGGGTGAAGAGGTTTTGCATGACACAGAGGGAGAGCATTGAACCGTGATCGTTGAGCGAAATGTCTTCAGGACCACGCCCTTTGACGTAGGATCCGATGACCTCATCTTCTAATCGCTGTTCAAGACCGGGAATTGGGAAAGCGCCATCGTGATCGCTTGTCCATGTTGTCCAGCCATCAGCAATTGCCTTGACTTGACTCGAATCCTTCAGAATCATGGCTTGTGCACGTGCACGACCAAGAGCAGGAACCAAAATACTCAATAAGAGTGCGATGATGGACATCACCACGAGCAACTCAATGAGTGTAAAACCTTTATTTTTGTGTTTCATAAAATGAAATCTCCAATCGTTATACATGAGCGTGTCATGTCGTTGCTGTTACGGGCGAAGTTCATCCCAAACGGTGATGACATCATCACTCGTACTTTGGTCAGGATCGCTCGCCCACTTGTTCATGATCATCCAAAGATCTTTTGAACCAGAACCAGAGTTCAGCACGCCACCTGCGTAGTCAGCAAACTCTGCTTGGAAAATGTTATCTTTGATTGCTGCAAATGAATCTTGTGGAGAGTACACAATGCCTTCTGGCCAGATTGACTTCGCATAATGCGCAGATGCATCACCAGAAACATAGACACCTTCCCACTGCTTTGGTGAACCATACAATTCGAGGGATGGTGATTTTTCAAAATCATTTCCTTCGTAGGCACCGTTTACAGGACCTCGGCTTGAGAGGATGATGGTGTGATGATCTTGCCCTGCTTTCCAAAGCATATCACGGCGTTTCCCACACATAGCGAGGTGTGCATAAGACGTATGGCAGACATCATCAAGACCCGATGATTGGTCACCACTGCCACTGATGTCACCAGAAAATAGAGGATCCCAGTATTGGTCTACTTCAGGTGAAGGATCGTATGCCTCGTAATCGTACGGAACCTCAGTTGCATTCTTAGAGGAGTCGCCTTTCATGACCACAATGGAGTTCACTTCAACTGGGCTGATCAAGACGTCAGGGTTGAAGTAATTTTGAGCAATCATTGCGGAATACAAGTTACCTGTTTTGTTGTAGGTCCAGTTTGGAGCACCGAAACCTGCTGATTCAACTGGTCCTGTTGGCCCGTTGTAGCTGTCAGGGGTCGCGTTGTTTGCGAGATTTGTAGCTTTGCGGTCGATGTGACTCGGGAGTGGGAACGAGTTGTCTGCTTCACCATCTGCAAAGATGATAAAAGTTTTGACAACACCGTTGAGTTGCGCTTGGTCTTTTCGCTTTTTCGCTGCTGCCATTGCACCGGATAGTGCTGGCAAGAGCAAGCCCATCAAAAGGGCAATAATTGCGATGACGACCAACAATTCAATGAGGGTAAAACCTCGTTTTTTGCGTTTCATCATTTGTAATCTCCTAAATAAAACATGATGTAGATCTGGTGGTTGTGTGTTGGAGTCACAAATGATTCAGTTCGTACGATCCATCCCTGACACGATGGGAAGTCCTACACATTTGTTTCGTCGTTCAAACAACCGAACGAAAACGTACAGTCCGATTTACGTAACGTAAGCACGAACTGGGCGGTCTTCGCACGTATTGCATTGTGTAAAGAACCACCGCACTTGCTACCGACACCAACAAGGTGCAAGAAGCGTCGAAATGTCGACCAGTGCGGCGGGATGAAATGTGCCCCAGATAGGAGCAAATAAGAGCGGTTAACTGAATCGCAAAAATGCAAAATATCGAATAGTTACCGCAGCCGGTCTATCCCCCTATATATATGTACATCATTGACATCTCCGTGGTTCCCGTCAAGTACAAAAAAGGCAGTAATACCAATAAAAAGCACGGTTGTGCGGGTTACGTCCGATAAAACAGTTATTTTTCAGTGATTTCAAAAGCAGCTTCGACTTCCACCGTCGCGCCGAGGGGAAGGGCAATACAACCAGTTGCAACGCGGACATGTCTGCCTGCTTCCCCGAAAATAGCAACCATCAAATCGCTCACCCCGTTGGCAACGAGTGACTGGTCGGTAAATCCATCATTGCTTGCAACGAATACTCGAAGTTGTACGACACGTGCAATCCGGTTGAGGTCACCATGCAATGCGGCGTTCGCCACTGCAAGTGCATTGAGCCCACAGAGTTCAGCAGCTTTGATCGCCGACTCGATTGGTTGGTCATGAGGAACTGAGCCTTTGCATTGAAGCTGACCATCAATCATTGGGATTTGCCCACTTGTTAACAAGATGTTTCCGCAAAAAATCGATGGAACGTACGTCGCAACTGGATTTGGAGGTGATGGAAGTGCGTGGCCTAACTCGGTAATTCGTTGGTGGATCGTTGGCATTTCTACATCATATCACTCTCGAACTCAGGGTATGATTCCCCACAATGGAACTTTACATAGACACAGCAAACATTGACGAAATCCGAGAAGCAGCCGAACTTGGAGTGCTTGACGGAGTAACTACAAACCCAAGCCTCATCGCTCGTGAGGGTGTAGATTTTTTTCAGAGAATGCATGAAATTTGTGAGGTTGTTTCAGGACCAGTGAGCGCGGAAGTCGTCTCACTCGACCATGCTAGCATGGTCGCAGAAGCAGAACCCCTACGAGAGATCGCCTCCAATATCGTCATTAAATTGCCGTGTACTGTTGATGGACTCAAGGCGTGCAAAACACTTTCTGACAGAGGTGTCAACGTCAATATGACACTCTGCTTTCAACCACTGCAAGCGATGATGGCTGCTAAAGCAGGTGCATTTTTAGTGAGCCCGTTCCTTGGTCGCATTGATGACATCGGTGGCGATGGCATGGAGTTGATTCAACAAATCCGAACAATGTACGACAACTACGGGTACACCACCAAAGTCCTCGCGGCTTCAATCCGACACCCGTTGCACATGGTGCAATGTGCGCTTATTGGTGCTGATGTTGCAACCGTTCCATTCAAAGTCATCTCACAAACGATGCAACATCCCCTCACTGACAAGGGACTTGAGGGATTCCTTGCTGATTGGAAAAAACAAACGGTATAGAAAATGCTTCGAAACTCGTCCCTACGAGGCAACAAGCACGGCAAGTAAAATGACATTGACGATTGCACTGATGATCAACAGTGCAAGATACGTCGTTGTGAGTGGGTTTCCAGTCGATGGATGTATCGTTTGGGGTGCAACTGGTGCACCAGAAGATGTTTCTTTTGCCACTTTGGATAGCATCGCAAAATCAAGGGTTGGCTGCGCATATTTTGGTTGATCGCCCGCCATAACCGCATCAATGTCACTGAGTAAATCTCTGGCGTTTTGATATCGTTGCGAGACTTCTTTAGCCATCATCATTTCAATAATCTGAGAAAAGCCTGCTGAAAGCGATTCGTTGATGTGATCTGGAGGGATGAGGTCTTGTTTGAGGTGACGTCGCATCACGTCCGATGGGTTCTTTCCAGGAAAGGGGACACGCCCAGTAACGAGGTGGTAGATCGTTGCTCCGAGGCTGTAAAGATCCGCAGCGGGGGTGATATCGACTTCCCCCCGAATCTGCTCAGGGCTGATGTAATACGGCGTGCCGTACGCTCTTCCTGCTTCAGCCTCAGCACTTTCAACGTCAGACATCGCTCGTGCCAAACCTAGGTCAGCAAGTTTCACATCTCCTTTTGAGGAAATCATAATGTTCTTTGGTTTGACATCGCGGTGGATAAAACCAGCGTCATGCGCGTGTTGAAGTGCGGAAGCAACCTGCCTTAAAATACTAATGGACTCTTTTTCGCTCAGTTGTTTTTCTTCTTCAACTCGATCGAACGCAGTGATACCATCGACATATTCCATTACAAAGTAATGGTGTTCGCCTGAAAGGCCAACGTCGTAAGCCTGCACAATATTTGGGTGATTGAGTTTCGCTGCTGCTTTGCCTTCTTTGTAGAAGCGGTCAATGAATTCCTTGTTGTCAGAAAATTTTGTCGGCAGCACCTTGATGGCAACTGGTCGATCCAAACTCTTTTGTTGTGCGAGGAATACAGAGGCCATTGCACCAGAACCGAGTTTTCGGATGAAATTAAATCCAGGAATTCTTTGCGTGGATTTTCGGGTATCAAAGTCAGATTGAAGCCGGTCAATCTGCCGTTCAGTAATGTACTTGTGATTGACGAGCAAATCTGAGAGCGTGTGTCCTTCACTCGTGCCCCCAGCTTCTTCAAGAAGGGCGTTGCACTCTGCGAGTTCTTCTGGTGTCACAAGTCCGTTGTCGACAACGAGTTTTCCAAGCATCGTATCGAAACCAAACGTAGATGCACCGGGACTTCGGCCTCTAGTTGGTGGTGCAACAGGCTCTGTTTTACTCGCATTGTTTTCTTCGTTTGTCATACTTCTGAACTATGCACACATCCTACCACCCTGTCAAGAAAAGGGTGAAATGAAACATACAAAAGAAAGGGGGTACTATGCCTCCTATGAATGTTCATACGTATGTTCACAGCATGAAGTTCCACAGGTGTTACCGATGAATTGGCAAACTCCTTTGATACTCGCAAGCACTTCTCCAAGGAGGCGAAAGTTGCTACAAGAGGCAGGAATAGATGCTATTGTCGCATCTCCAACGATCGATGATTCTTGCCTTGCTTGCGGGAATATTTCGCCCAAAGAATGGGTAACAGCACTCGCAATCCTTAAAGCAAAAAGCACTATTGCGGTCTGCAAAGGTGGGGATGGGACAATTTTGGCAGCAGATACCGTATGTGTTGTTGATGAAACTATTCTTGGACAACCTGAAAACGAACCAGAAGCCAAAAGAATGATTGAATCGATGGTTCGACGAGACCACGAGGTTTGCACAGGATGGTGCCTCAAAACACTTGATGGGGGTAGAAGTTTGCATGGGTGTGAAACAACAGTCGTTTCGATTGGGGACATTGAATCTAGAGACATTGAAGAGTATGTTGAGAGTGGGCTGTGGAAGGGGAAAGCTGGCGGGTACAATTTAAGTGAACGATGTGCTGCGGGTTGGCCACTTTCGTGGCAAGGTGACCCAACGAGTGTGATGGGACTTCCGATGGAACGCCTAACAAAAGAACTTTCAAGAAAGTGATGTAATCTGAAACAACCTCTTCCAACTTGGCTCAATGGAATTGCGTTCCCCGTTTCGTGGATCTATGGGTTGATTGTGCGTTCCCGAAATGCATGGTACACAAACGGACGAGGTGTTCATCGAGTCCCCCTGCCAGTGATCTCCGTTGGCAACATTA
>JASMLY010000002.1 GCA_030748455.1 Phycisphaerales bacterium
CTTGGCATGTTTGCAGCGATGATTCCTGCACTTCGATTAGCAAGAACTGACATAGCAACTTGTTTCAGAGCAGTCTAAAGGAGCCACCATGAAACGATTACCTTTTGAATACGCAACTCGAAACCTTGGACGTTCACCAATGCGTTTATTGCTCACAGTTTTTGGAAGCGGGCTTGTTGTGCTTCTCATTATGATTGCTGGTGGCTTTATGGTTGGCATGCAAACTACGCTTGACGTAAGTGGTGCAAAAAATAATATCATGCTTCTTGGCGCTGGTAGCGTTGAAAGTGTTGAACGTAGTGAAGTTGGCATGGACACAGCGGGCATTGTCGCTGGCTCTATTGATGGTTTTCGCAATCATGCTGGGATGGAGGGTGTGTCGCCAGAAATACACATTCAAATGCCACTAGAAGTAGACGGTGAAGACCGGTTAATTTTGATTCGTGGAGTTCGCCCAGAGGCCTTTCTTGTGCATGACCAAGTACAAATTGCGAGCGGACATGCACCTAGAAATGGAAGAAATGAAATACTTATAGGAAAACTTGCAACACGAACTCTTGGTTATGAAAACCCAGAAGATGCACTTGGCGAGTCAATCATGCTTGATGATGATGCGTACACCATCACTGGTGTCTTAGAAGCAGACGGTGGAATTGTCGAGGGTGAGATGTGGACTTCGCTTACGGATTTACAAGTTACAAGCCAACGCGATACGCTTTCTTGTGTCATCGTTGCTTTAGACGAAGCGAAGCCTAGCGATCTTGATATGTTTGCTGCAAGCAGAATTGATCTTGAACTTGTTGCGATATCTGAAGACGAATATTTTTCTGCTTTATCTTCGTTTTACAAACCAATAGAATTAATGGTCGTGATGACGTGCATCATGATTGCTGTTGGAGGCATGCTTGGTGGTTTTAATTCCACCTACGCGGCATTTGCAAGTAGAGTCCGCGAAGTAGGCGCACTGCAAGTTTTAGGTTACCAACGAGGTGCTATTGCACTATCGCTCGTACAAGAGTCCATACTCTCCGCATCAATGGGTGCCATCATTGCTTGTTTGATTGCGATGTTCACCCTTGACGGATTTACTGTTCGATTTTCTATGGGGACTTTTACGTTATCAATGACCGCAGGTATTATTGCGCTTGGTGTTGGTTCTGGCTTGTTGCTCGGAGTCATTGGTGCGATTGCCCCTGCCCTGCGTTGTTTACGATTACCAATCCCAGAAGCGCTTCGCGCATCGGAATAAAAAGGAATACAAATGAAACTACTTCTCACAGCATTGCTTGCATCAATCCTCATTGGATGTGGTGGAACAGAAGAAAACACAACCCCGACCAACGTACAATCAAATGTTTTGCCTGATTCGTTTTTTGCAAAGGATAGACCACACGATGTGCAAGACCTTGCTGAAGTCAAAAAAACTGCAAAAAAAGGTGACGAAGTAACGTTCCTCGCGCGAATTGGAGGGAGAAAAAACGCGTCGTTCGTGCCGACGCTTTCGATGATGATCGTTGCTGACCCTGCACTGAAATCATGTGAAGTGATGAGTGAGGAAGAGCACTGCGCAACACCAGAGGATTACTGCTGTGAAAACCGCGACCTGTTGCGTGCGGGTTTAGGAACAATTCGATTTATGAATGACTCAGGAGATGCCTATCCATTTTCAGTCGAAGGAAGACACGGATTAGAACTATTAAAATTCGTTGTCATTACGGGGATCGTTCACGATATCTCTGAGAATGGGAATTTCATCGTTGATGCTTCAAAGGTTTGGGTGGGAGGAAAACCCTATTATGGTGATCTCAGAGCAGGTAGTGGCGAATAAACATTGGGAATCATTGCACTCCTGATACGATAGACATGTATGCCACGGTACCGAGAGAGTAAAGGACTTAGAAGTTTTGGTCACTTAATCCGACCATGGGGTGGCCAAATAGCCACTGTGGTAGTTCTTGTGGGTCTGCTCGCCCTTGCAGATATGGTCTTGCCATGGGCGCTTTCGCTCCTTGTTGACGAAGTGTTCCCCGCTCTTTCATCTAATGAAGGTGGGTGGGAACTCCTGTGGATAATCCTTACTTCCCTTTGTGCGATCTACGTACTTCGAAACGTCCTCTTCTTTATCAGCCGAATGATTTCCGTCCGAGTCAGCGAGCAAGTCTGCTTTAGCTTGCGTCAGCGATTGTTCAACCACATGCAACAGCTTGGGATGAGTTTCTATAAATCAAACCGTCCAGGGCAAATAAGTTCTCGCGTGATGGACGACACGTTTCGAATTCAAACGTTCATACAAGACAAACTTCCCACGCTGCTTCGATATATCCTTGAGTTTCAAATTCTCATTATTTTGCTGTACGTTGTAAACTGGAAACTTGCGCTTGCAAGTACAATCGTTCTTCCCCTGCACTTATGGACGTATAAAAAGTTTTATTCCCCAATTCGAGACAGCCATTACCGAGCACAAAAACATCTCGCAGACGCACACGGGAACCTGATCGAATCGTTTATGGGCGCACAAGTCATTAAAGGGTTTTCGGCCGAACAACGAGAATCTGATTCCTTCATGCAAACAATTCGAGCAGGCAGAGATGACCAAATCAAAACACAGCGGTTCCAGTTTGCTCAAAAAGTTGTCGCAGATTTACTCGTAGGTTTGGGTACGATTCTTCTTCTTGGCTATGGTGCTTGGGAAGTACATGCCGGAGCTATGACGATCGGTGCATTTCTCATGTTCTTCTGGTATGTAAGGATGTTGTACCCTGCGGTTTTAGAAATCATCAGTGGAACTGGACATTTTTCGAGAACCTCTGCAAGTGTAGACCGAGTTTTAGAAATGCTCGAAGAGCCAACCGACGAAATTACGTACGATCTACGTACACGAACACAACCGTTGCAACTTGTTGGTCCAATCGAGTTTAGAGATGTCTCATTTTCCTATGAGGGAGAAGATCCTCTTCTGAAAAATTTGACCCTACTGATCGATGCCGGTGAGCACGTTGTGATTACTGGCGCTAGCGGTTCAGGAAAAAGCACTTGCATCAGTTTGCTCCCCCGCTTTAACGACCCAACGAGAGGAACAATCACCATTGGGGGACACGATATTCGAGACATTCGCCTTCAAGATGTCCGCGATATGTTCGGCGTTGCTTTTCAAGATGCGTTTTTGTTTAACGCTTCCATCTATGACAACCTTCGATATGCAAGACCGAGTGCTACGACACAAGAAATTGTTACAGCATGCAAACTTACTGGTGCTCATGGTTTTATCAAGCAACTTCCTGAGGGGTATTCCACTCGTATTGGAGACAAGGGAGGCGAGCTCTCACATGGGCAAAAACAACGCATCAATCTCGCTCGAGCACTTGTGCGACAACCGCAAACGCTCATTATTGACGAAGCAACAGCTTCGATTGAAGCTGATGCTGCAAAACAGATCATTAAGGATATCCTAGAACATATGTCTGGCAGAACCGTCATAATAGTGACGCACGATCCAACGATCATGCAACTCGCTCACCGAGTTCTCACGATTGAACACAATACGATTACAAGCACTCCAAATACTGGAAACGACATGAAACACCCAACAGTGAAACAAAACAAACTCGGCCTCCTCGTTGGTGGGATGCTCTCATTATTGAGCTTTCTTGGTGGATGTTCAAGCACAGTTTCCACAAGTATGCTCGAAATGGAACAGCCGACATCTTCAGGTGTCATCATCGAAAGTGATGAACCGGTCGATCTCGACGCACTTGCCAATGCAATCAACCGAGTCACAAACAAACCTCGACTCATCACGCTTGCGCAAGAGCCTGCACCCGTTGAAGAACCACGGGAGATCACCCCAGAAGAAATAGCGAATCTTGTTAGTGAAACCGTCCAAAGTTCCCCTAGTGACATCTATGTACAGCTCGATGTCATGAATCCAACTGAAATTGGAGAGCTCATTGAACTTGTTGCAACTCGTTTTGCAACAGCCCATTCATATAAATCATCTGCGAACGCGCTAGAAGGTGTGCTCGAATCGCCTCCCGATGGTGTCACAGAAATACATTCCATCGCGAACAAAAATGAAACCGTTACAAAAATCATACGGTTTGGTTTTAGAACATACCGTTCACAACCACCTCAACTTTGGGTACAAGGGTTGCGTATCGAAAACGGAGAAATTTCCTCTAACGAAGACGCTGCTATCGCGAAAGACTTTGCAGCTGAAATTCTCCTAACTCTTGCTTCAACAAGAGCGGGTTTGCATATCGGAGATCTTGGAAAAGAACTTGTTCAACTCAGTTACATCGATGCACCTGCAGCGATCGAAATACTCAATGGATTTGGAATCACAACATTCAACACACCTTCAGAATTACCCGATCAAGTAGACTGGGCGAAACTCCCCTACGTTGCTCTTATTCCAGAACCAGATACAAAACACACAGGGCTAGTTGGTGGAGCAGTCTCAGGTGGTGCTTTTGGTTTAACGATGGTGCCAAATACCGCAAGCACACTCTCCACAAGTATGGTTGCTTCCCCAACGACACAGTTGATCGTTTTTTACGATGAAGCCCGCCCTGAACAATTTAGCGATGTCGTCGAATTGCTTGTAGAACATGTCGACACACCTGCAAGGCAAATTTTCATCGAAGGAATGGTGCTCGAAATCAATGAAGATGGGCTTAAAGATATTGGGATTGATTGGAATCTAACTGACACCCCAAATCTTGTCACAGTCGATGCTGGTAAACCAAATGCTGGCACAGACAACGATTCGCTTGCGCTTTCCATTCTTGATTTAGATTTAAGCCGACCATTCAGTAATCCAAACTCATGGATTCTTGATGTCAACCTCCGAGCTTTGTTACGTGATGGCAAGGCAGAGATTTTGTCAAGACCAAGTGTTCTTACACTCAACAATCGCCAGTCTACCATTCGAGTTGGGCAAGATATTCCAATTGCAACAAGTACCGCAGGGATCAGTAACGCTGATATGCTCTCCTTCAATTTCAAATATCTTCCAACGGGAATTATGCTCAACGTTCGCCCTAGAATTTCAGAAGACGGAAGTGAAGTAAGCATGTTGATCGACACTATTGTTTCGTCAACAGTTCCAGGTGCCGATTTAGAAATTCGTGATGCAACTGATAAACTACTCGCATCAGCACCGACGATTTCAAGTAGAAGAGTGCAAACGTATGGGCGTATTCCTAATGACACACCATTCATTATTGGTGGACTCGTCAACAAGGAACATCATTCTATTCACGACAAAGTACCACTTCTAGGCGACCTTCCTCTCATTGGCGGTTTGTTTCAATCAGAACGAACAACCTCGACAAAAACCGAGGTGATTATCGTGCTCACACCCCACGTTCTTCCAGAGAACGACCGTATCCTGAGTGCGATGCCAAAAGACGATCCCCGATTTGACAATGTAGGGAATGAGTTATTCCGTGATTCTTACAGGGTAAAACGCGATGATGTGTACGATTTAACTTTTTTGGAAAAGAACGAACAACTGCAAATGTATCGAGACCTTGCCAAAAATGCAATCGAAGAAAATTATTCACTCAAGTCTGAACCAGCTTTTTCACAATTTGCAGATGGCCATTTTCCTGGGGAATCCATTCTTGTCACTCGGATGGTTTACGAGATCACCAAACGCCTCGACCTTGCTGACATGATTCCCGCGTCACGCTTGGCATTTTTCAAAGAGGAGCAGCACGGTGGTATGGGTGTTCAATTCGTAGAAAGAGAACTTGCATCGATCATGAACAGCAGAGACGGAGACAAATTCTTCACAAACAACCCAGGAAAAGCACTTGTAATGTCATTTGAACAAGGTAGAGCCGTTCCCACTGTGCAAACCATTCCTTGTGGTGACAGGAACTCATGGAAGGATTCACTTTGGCAACTCAATCAACAATCCCAGAGTGCGACTCGATCAATTGTGATCCAAAGTGCTGCCGATCTCCTCAGGCTTCAACGCGCCGTTGCACTAAAACATGTTGTCGAACTAAACAATGGTTCCGAATCTCTTGCACTTGATCAATTTCGAGTTGGACAGTACGTCCTCATTCCTGATATTGATCCTCGACAAGTGCATATCATTGATGAAGACGTTGCAAAGTATTTTTACCACACGGAACATTATTACGGTGCAACTTTGCAAGCAATCGAAGAAGGTCTTGACAAGATTGAGGAAGCACTCAAACGACCTGAGATTCAATCCTCTCTACACGATTGATTCCAAGCACTCCAAGTTGTCAAAGATCCTAAAAGTAAGGCGATACCAATCGCAGCGTACAATGTGCCAAGATAGGCATCTTCTAAACCACTTGTTCTCAACAGTCGCCCCCCTGCCATCATAACCCCGACAAGTAACCATTGCCAAAGAGAAAACACACCAAACACACACGTGTGATCACCACGTGCGTGAATACGTACGATGGCTCTTCGTGCAGATTTGCGTAGTACGAATACTCCCTTTGTGCCACCGACTAACAGTGCAAGTGCGAGTAACACGTAGATCCAACTCGATCGAGATATAAAGAGCCACTTCAAACCAACATAGAGAAGTCCGAAGCCAACAAGTGACCACATGGATGCAGCGATTAGAAGTTGCGTTCTTCGAGTTGCCGCAGGTTTGAATCTATTTTTGCAATTCGACATCGAGTGGTAGGTCGATTGTAATCGAAGCAGAATAGTAATTCGTGGGATGATGAAGCGTTTTGTAGATCACACTACAATCGCGTACAACTTTAAAAGTACCGAGTAACTGGTCTTTGTATTGCACGACTACAGGTTGATCGAGATCAAGTAGAAGATCATGAAGATATATGGTTATCTTTTTTACATCTGAATGGTGGATTGTTATCGTTTGATCGTCAACTGACGCAACGATTGTTGATCGAGCCACTGGTTCATCAACACCAAGCCAGTAGAGTTTGTCGTGCAGAACATCGTCTTGCACCCAGACAACCTTTTTGGGGTAGGGATTTCGTTCAAATGTAGCCATCCAAGGAAACGAGACCGTTTCCTTGCAATGCATCCAATGGCCCAACCCTTCGTGTACGAGCGCTTGGTGTTTGTACCCTTTGGGGTCTGATTTGTGCAATGCACCAAGTTGTGCTTTCCATTGCAACGCAATTGCATTGCGACTGTATGCTGAATCTTCAGCACCAACGTGTAGCGCAAAGGGAAGGTTTCGAAGTCCTTCTGGGACAGTTTCGTTCGGATGGCCAGCCATCATCGCTGCGGCTGCAAACCTGTCAGACATTCGTGGTGCGAGTTGGTACACACCATCACCTCCCGCACTATACCCAAGTAGATACACCTTGTTTGGATTGACCCCCTCACTAAGCACCATATGGGTAATCAATTTGTCAAGCATGGGATCAATATGTGATTGATGCCACATGTTCCATGTGTCCGTTGGCGCGCGTGGCACAACGTAGACACCTTCTTCAAGGGTGTACAGTTCCTTTTGATTGTTCCACTGCTGCGTGTTCACTTCAGGAGGCGCCCCACCACCGCCATGCAAAGAAATCCAGAGAGATTTCTTCCCTCGTGGAGCATCCCCAAAAACCCTGTACCAAAAAGGCATCCTGTACCCATCATGTTCGATGAGTTGTTCTGTAAGAGTTGGCTTGCGTTCGTGCCATGCAAGATCCGCAGCGCTGAAAGCTTCAAATTCTGTTAGGCCACCATAAAAATCAATTATCAACTCGGTATCTATACGCTTTGTAATTGACTCACTCTTTGTTTGAAAGGTGTAGGTCTCTCCTTGTGGACACATAAATGTAAGATGATCGTTTGCATCTGCACGCTCATCTTTCGATATTCCTTCAAAAACAACTTCGCCCTGATCGTTTGAAACGATGACTTCCTGCGCTATTCTCGAGCCATCTTTGTCCCTGATACGAATCCGAACTCGAACGTCCTCTGTGATGTGTTTGTTTGTGTAGCGATCTGTCACATCTACTGCGCCGTACGTCGTCACATCTGGCAGCCAAACAAGAGGAAAGTGCTGTGAAGACTCTTCCCACGTCACTGCAAATATTGCGTGTTGTGGATGCCCCTTTGTTGCTTTTGATGCAGAATCATCAAACCAAGCCTTGTCTACTTCACTTGTATTGGCTTCAGTGTAATGCCAACCTTGATCCCAAAACTCGATCCAAGAGTGGTTACCACTTTCGTTGTACCAAAGCGGTGTCCCTGTAAATCGAGCAGGAACACCAACACTTCTGCAGGCATCGATCAACAGAATGCTCAACCCACTACAGGACGCCATGCCCGCTTCGATCGATTCAAAAGGTGATTGATCTGCTTTTGGGCGCTGCGTAGAGTAGTGCACGTCAACCATGTCATACAAGCTTTGGTTGAGAAGAATCGCCGCTTCGGTTGGTGTGGTTGCATCTTTGACAATCTCTGAAAACCGTGCATGAAAATCACTTCGCCAATCCTCTCGCCGTTCGTTGACATTCGAATATGGCAAGATGCAATCAAAGAAGAGCTCCTTGGAAACCTGATCTTTCCACGGAGCGTTCTGCCACGCTTCGTATGCGAGATTGCAATTCTGAAGTAGAAATTCACCTGTGAGTGTTTTCAGATCTTCTTCTGGCATGTGCGTCAATAGCCACGCCATACCCTCCTTTTGATTCGCTGGCACCGTACGGATAGCAAGTTCGATTTCATGCCTATTCTCAGCAGCAAGATCAAGTTGCTTCTGAAACGCTTCCCCACCAACTACGAAGCCAATCATCATCGGTATCCATATAAACATGGCATCACTATACGGCAAATTCAACACCTGTCGTCAGTAACGACGTCGAGTACAATTTGCAAGTATGGAATGTGGACTAATCGGCTTACAAGGCGTAGGCAAAACAACCCTGTTTACTGCTCTTACAGGGCACAGTGTTTCCGTACAAGTGGGAAGCATGAAGCCAAATGTGGGAATTGCTCCCATTCCAGATCCGAGATTAGACAAAATCAATGGATTCATCGTTGCAAAAAAAGTCATTCCTGCAACATTGCAAGTTGTTGACCTACCTGGAGTACCTTCTGGTGGATCAAATCTCAACACAGTTCTTGCACACATACGAAACGTAGATGCACTCTGCGAGGTCGTAAAGTGCTTCGATGACGGAAACCCAGAAAACGATATTGCTTCAATGGATAGTGAATTGATCGTTGCAGATATGGTTGTTGTTGAGGGCGCCCTCGAAAAAGCAAACCGTACCGCGAAGCATGGCGACAAAGAAGCTCAAAAGCGAGTTGATGTGTTAACTCGAGTCAATGCCTTGCTCGAACAAGAAAAACCGGCACGGGATGGCGATTGGGATGAAAGTGACCGAGCAGTTCTCAAAAGTTACGGCATCATGACCGCCAAACCGATGCTCTATGTTGCAAATGTGTCTGAAGACGATGTAGCGGGAGACTCTGCCGCTGCAACATACGTTTCAAGTTATGCAAAAGATCATGGTGGTGAAAGTGTCGTAGTTTGCGCAATGCTCGAGTCAGAAATTGCTGAACTTGAAAAAGACGACCAAACAGAAATGCTCGAATCAATGGGTCTCACTGAACCAGCAGTAGGTCCCCTTGCTCGATCGCTCAATACACTTCTTGGGTTGAGCACCTTCTACACAGCAGGTGAAAAAGAAGTGCGAGCATGGCCCATTCCTCAAGACGCGCCCGCCCCACAAGCTGCTGGGGTTATTCATAGCGACATCGAGCGTGGTTTCATCCGCGCTGAGTGTTACCACGTTGATGATCTCTTCTCGCTTTCATCTGAAAAAGCAATCAAAGAAGCTGGAAAACTCCGTAGTGAAGGCAAGAGTTACACAATGCAAGATGGTGATGTGGTAAACTTTCTGTTCAATGTCTAAACTCAAAACAAGAACCAAGTGGCGGGTTCTTCTATTCTCAATTGCTCTCTTTGGGCCGCTAAGTTTCATCTTTCCAGTTGATCGCACGAACCCACCTGTAACTGGGGAAATTGAAGCACCCGAAGAAGTCATGGCTATTCTTCGAAGATCGTGTTACGACTGCCACTCCAACGAAACTGTTTGGCCATGGTATTCCTACGTTGCCCCTGCTTCTTGGCTTGTTGCGAGGGACGTTCAAAAAGGGCGGGATGAACTCAATTTCTCTGAATGGGATTCATACACAACGAAACAAAAAAGACATAAACGCAAAGAGTGTGGCGAAGAAGTAGAAGATGGCGAAATGCCCCTTTGGTTTTACGTTCCACTCCATCCGAATGCAGATCTCACAGCAGAGGACGTTGACCTTTTAGTTTCATGGTCAAGCGGTACCCTGCGTAACGAATAAAGTTTACCTATTTACAACACCCTAGAAGCGTGTAATTGAAGTCTTGGTCCGCTAACTAAAAAACTCAGGGTAAACCACACGAAACGCTCTGCAACAAGTTGCACATCTATTTTCCTGATGTACGTTCTCCTTGGAAGCAGCGATTTGTGAATTGTTCACAGTTGTAAGAGGACTTTATCCTCGACGGTACATTTTTGTACCAAAATTAAAGTGATTCTTCGCAGTTGCGGAGAAAAGGAGATCTGAAATGAAAACAACTAACGTTGTATTAGGAGCTGCATGCAGTTTAGTGATTGCTGGTGCAGCGCAAGCGAGCCCTTTTCAAGGAATCAGCATTGATTCAATGGGAGATATGGGCCATGGCGAAACGTACAGAATGTACGTAGATATTGATGATGGCGCTCGCGTAGATGCTATATTTGGGAACTCGGTAGGTAGTTTGTCAATCGGTACTGCTGATGGCATGAGCTTCTACCAAAACGCACTTGGTGGACCAACTTCCACAGCAATCAATAGTGCATTTTTCCCACTAGCACCTTCGCTAGAATGGGATTCATATGTCACA
>JASMLY010000003.1 GCA_030748455.1 Phycisphaerales bacterium
GGAAGAAAAAATTGATTGGTGCTTAAGCGTTTTTGTTGACAACGCTGGCATCGTAAAATTCGATGACGAGCACGCGGTTTGTTTTAAAGTTGAGACACACAACCACCCATCAGCACTCGAGCCATACGGCGGAGCAGCAACAGGAATTGGTGGATGTATACGTGACATTATGGGAACGGGTTTAGCTGCAAGACCAATAGCAGCAACCGACACGTTCTGTGTTGCTAACTTTGACAACGACCCACCAGAAGGTTGTCTTCCTTCACGCCGAATTTTAAGCGAAGTTGTTCGTGGTGTTCGTGATTACGGAAACCGAATGGGTATTCCAACCCTAAACGGAGGCGTTTGGTTCGACAACAATTACGCAGGTAACCCCTTGGTCTATTGTGGTTGTGTTGGCGTGATGCCAATTGATTGCATCGAGGGCGAAGCGCAACGCGGCGACCACATCATCGTCATTGGCGGTAAAACCGGTCGTGATGGAATACACGGAGCAACGTTCTCTTCAGCAGAACTTACCGACACGCATGCAGACGAGTTTTCACACGCGGTGCAAATCGGAAACCCCATTACCGAAAAGAAAGCACTCGATTCTATTCTTGAAGCGCGAGACCACGAATCAGGTTGCTTGTTCAACGCAATTACCGACTGTGGTGCAGGTGGTTTCTCAAGCGCAGTTGGGGAAATGGGCGAGAAAATTGGAGCAACGGTTCACCTTGAAAAAGCGCCCCTCAAATATACAGGACTTACACCATCTGAAATTTGGATTAGCGAAGCACAAGAGCGAATGGTGCTCTCAGTACCGCCCGAAAAAGTAGCAACGATTCAAGAAATTTGCGATCGGCACGACGCAGAACTTTGTGACCTTGGCGAATTCGGAACCCCAGCCCCCGGAACCACCGGAAGTGAATTGATACTCAAGTACAACGGTAAAACAGTTGGGCAAATCGATATGCACTTCTTGCATGAGGGATACCACGGTGCGACAAGAACTGCAAAGTGGTCGCCACCGGAAGTTGGAAAATCCGGTAACACCGAGATTAACGTGCAAACAATGTTGCCAAAACTTCTCGCGCACCCAAACATCGCATCAAAACAATCCATCGTGCAACAATACGACCACGAAGTACAAGGTCGAAGTGTAGTACGCCCATTCGTCGGACCAACCGGAAGCGCGCCATCCGATGCCGCAGTGATTACTCCAGTTCGTGGCTCAACCAAAGGTCTTGCAATCGGAAGTGGTCTTGCAACCGGACTTGCAGATGACCCATACTTAATTGCAGCAGCAGCAATTGACGAATGTGTTCGCAACATCGTTTGTGTTGGTGGTGATCCTTCTACCATTGCAATTCTAGATAATTACTGTTGGCCCGGCGTTAAAGATGAAGAGAGTTTGGGTCGCCTTGTTAGATGCTCGCACGGTTGTTATGACGCAGCAAAGGCGTATGGCACGCCATTCATTTCGGGCAAGGATTCACTCAATAATCAATTCACCACCGAGTCGGGTGAAACAATTTACATTCCACCAACAATGTTGATTTCTGGTTTTGGAATGGTGGAAGATATTGCAACTTGTGTCACCATGGACGCGAAAGCCGCTGGAAATTTACTTGTGATTATTGGCGAAACCAAATCGGCAATGGGTGGTTCGCACGTACTTATGATTGACAAGCACGCTAAGTGCAACAACGAACTCCCAAAGGTTTCGTTAATAGATGGTCCCCGAAACGCGCAACTTGTATTTAATGCAATTCAAAAAGGAATGATTGCTTCTGCGCATGATTGCAGTGAAGGCGGCATTCTTGTTGCAGCTGCAGAGATGGCGTTTGGTGGCGGTCTTGGATTGGAATTACAACTCGAAAATGAATCGCTTTGTTTTTCAGAAACACCATCACGATATTTACTTGAAGTGCGGCCCGCGAACCTTGATTCGTTACAACAACATTTTGAAGATGTTCCGTGCGAAGTCATCGGCACATTCAATGAAACAAACATGATGACACTCGGCGATGCTTCTTGGAACATCGACGATTTATTCCAAACTTGGGCAAGGGGAATGGTGATTTGATGACGACTGCACTTGTTATTACAGCGCCGGGAATTAATTGCGACCTTGAACTAGCAGAGGGATTTGCACTTGCCGGAGCGCACCCGCGATTTGTACACATAAATGAACTTTTAGAAAACCCCGCAATCATCGATGAAGCAGACCTTATTGGATTGCCTGGTGGGTTTAGTTATGGTGATTCCATTGCGGCCGGTCGAATTATGGCAAACTTAATGCGAAAAACGCTGTACCCAAAATTCGCAGACGCACTTCGACGAGGTGTTCCCATGATTGCTCCATGCAACGGTTTTCAAATTGCGGTGCAATTTGGCTTGTTACCAGGCCCCACACCAGGAAGTGACTGGACCGCAACCGCTCCCGTGCCAACCGTTGCTCTTGCCCAAAATAACTCGGCTCGTTTCATAGATAAGTGGGTGGAGTTTAATGTTCCAAGTAATACACGGTGTGTTTGGACGAAGCATCTAAAAACCACAGATAAAAGTTCGGTTATTCCTATAGCGCATGGTGAAGGAAGGTTTGTTCCAAAAGACGAATCAGTTCTTCAGTCGCTTGAAGAAAACGGACAGATTGCGTGTCGATATAACTCTCACGATAATCCAAACGGATCGGTTGGCGATGTTATGGGTATTTGTGACAGCAGCGGTCTTGTTTTTGGATTGATGCCACATCCCGAACGGTTTTTGCGTTGGTCACAGCACCCAACGTGGACTCGACTTTCAAAAGAACAAATGCAAGGTGATACTATTGGTTTGCAAATGTTTAAAAATGCCGTGAACCATGCAACAAAAAACAAAGAACAAAATTGCGTTGAGCAATCTGTATGACTGATCACAGACAATTTGCAGTAGATTTGTTCAATCACACCTGGTCTTTGCTTGATAACAAAGAAAGAACACCCGAACAAGAGGATGAAATGGTGCATGCAGCCCATGCATCAAGATACCACTGGGGAATTGCGGGAACTGAAAAAAATAAAGCACGTGGCGAATGGCAAATTGCGCGTGTCTATGCAGCACTACAACGATTTTCTTCATCTGAACGCCACGCGCAGTTATATATGGATGCTTGCAAAATGCACGACTTTGACGATTGGGATTTACCGTTTGCACACGAGGGGTTGGCAAGAGCAAATGTGTCAATTGATTCCCAAAAAGCTAGAGAGCACCTCAAAGCGGCGCGAGCCGCGGGTGGCAACATTAAAAAAGATGAAGATAGAGATTGGCTCTACAAAAATCTAGATGAAATAGGTGCGATGATGCATGCAAACTGAAGAACAGGTTAAGTGCAGTAATTGCGGGTATGACATGCGCGGTTTGGGAAGTGGAATCTTGTGTCCAGAATGTGGTGGTGAAACAAGGAAACGCGTTTATGGTGGTGATGATTCTGATGGAAAGGTCATGCAATTCATAAACGCAAATGTTGCGGTGAAGGGTCTTGCCCCAGTTCCGGATATTAGAAAAAGAATTAAATTTTGGATGAAACTTGGTGGTGTGTTGGTCTCCGTGTTTTTCTTGTTGCAACTCTTGGTGACGTTCGCACTAATTCCAATAGGAATGTATCGACTTGTTCTGTTTGTGTTGTCGCTTCTTTGGCCACTTATTGTAGTTGGGATGATGACATCAAAAGTCAATGCATCCATGCCACCGATGTATACATGGATTCAAAAGTGCGCTCCATATACACAATGGTGTTGGCCAATTGGGTACGGTTTATGGCTGGTTTTTCATGTCCCCAGAACGGATTTTACACTTGGTGGAAACTTAAAATATTTTTACCCAATACTAATTCTCCACGCAGTTGCGGGAATTGGTTTGGCTGGAATATCTTTTTGGCTTCATGACTTAGCGCTTCGTTTGGGTTTAGATTGTGCTGCAAAGCGGTGTAATGTTTTCGCTATAGCAATTTTTACACTGGGCATTCTTGTCTTTGTACTCCCTTGGAAACACAGTGCTGCCGCGAACCTAGGAGTAGCAGGTTTTATATTTACTGGGTACATTTTGGCACTTATGATACCGTGGCTATGGTGTGTTTCTCTGTTTGCAAGAGCGTTGCTTGAATTCTCGGCAGATGCTTCGTGGTCATTGCGTTACGACGACAACCTAGAGGGCAGACAAGAAAGAATCAGGCAAAAACAAGAAAACCACGAACACACTCGTTGGTTCTGAATGAGTTTGTAGAATACCCACCTATGACAGATATAAAAACAATTCGTTGCGCTGTGGTTGGCGTTGGACGCATGGGCCGACACCACGCTCGCGTGTATTCACAAATGGACGGTGTTGAGTTTGTTGGTGTTGTTGACCAAGATGAGTCAAGAAGAAACGATATTGTTGAAGAGTGGGGCGGCAAGGCGTTTGCAACCGTTGAGGAACTAATTGGCAATGGCGAACTTCCGAGTGTGGATGCTGTGACAATTGCGACTCCTACGGTTTACCACCTTGAAGCAGCGGAACCACTACTAGAACGCGGCGTTGCATGTTTAATTGAAAAACCGCTTGCGCCAACTGCCGAAGTTGCTTCAGCGATTGCAGATGCAGCTGAAAAGGGCGGAGCCGTCTTGCAAGTGGGTCATGTTGTTCGGTACGACCCAGTGATGCGTGCAGTTGCATCGATTGAAAACCTGAAGCCCCGATTTATAGAAATGGTTCGCATTAGTCCAATGACATTTCGCAGCGTTGATGTTGGCGTTGTGCTCGACATGATGATTCATGATTTGGACTTGCTAACGATGTTAACGGGACAGGAGCCAAGTGATATTCGGGCTAACGCAGTGAGCGTGATGGGCGAGGCAGAAGACATGTGTAATGCTCGCTTAGAATTTGGCGACTGTACTGCGAACGTGACTGCAAGCCGGCTTGGTTTAAAAACTGAACGAAAACTTCGTATCATCAGTGAGGATTCGTATGTGTCTGCGGATTTTGTTAAGAAACACGTTACGCTTGTGCGTAAAATTGCAAACGAAGAACAGTTGTTTGATTTGCGAACTCGGCTTGCAGCAGGCGAGGACTTGTCTTCGATTGATTACGTTGACTTAGTTGAAGTTGAAGAACCAGAAGTTGGTGATGAGGATGCGCTTACGTTGCAGGCGAAAGATTTCCTGCACAGCGTTCGTACCGGCAAAAAACCGTACGTTGACGCTGAGGCGGGTTCTATGGCGATTCGCACAGCCGAACGCATCATGGAA
>JASMLY010000004.1 GCA_030748455.1 Phycisphaerales bacterium
GAAACTGCCTAGGGTCACAGTGGAACAGTAACTAAAGATATGACGCAAACAAAATTAACAGTACCACTTCTTGATTTAAAGTTGCAATACGAAACGCTTCGCGATGAAGTTGAACCGATGCTTCGAGAGGTTTGTGATTCCCAATATTTTGTGCTCGGCCCGAAGGTGGTTGAACTTGAAAAAGAGATCGCTTCGTATGTTGGTGTCACAAGAGCGGTTGGTTGTGCTTCTGGTAGCGATGCGTTGCTACTTGCTTTAATGGCACTCGATGTGAAGGCGGGCGATGAAGTTATTTGTCCAAGTTACACCTTTTTTGCAACAGGCGGAGCAATTCACCGCCTTGGAGCGATTCCTGTGTGGGCCGATATTGACCCCGTGACCTACAACATCACCCCCGAAAATGTGCAAGAAGCCGCAAAGAAATGTTCGCGTTTAAAGGCAATCATGCCTGTCCACCTGTACGGACAAACGATTGATATGGACGGCATGCTTGAGGCTGGCCAAACTCTTGGCGTACCGATCATCGAAGACTCGGCTCAAGCAATTGGCGCAAAAGACGCAACTGGTGCGATGGCCGGTTCGCGAGGAACGATCGGTTGTTTTAGTTTTTACCCAACCAAAAATCTTGGCGGGTTTGGCGATGGGGGCATGGTGACAACAAATGACGAACAACTCGCCGACCGTATGGCAAAACTTCGTGTACATGGGGGTGAACGTCGGTACTACCATAGTGAAGTTGGGGTGAATAGCCGGCTCGATGCGCTTCAAGCAGCGGTGTTGCTTGTCAAGATGCAATATCTTGAAGTGTGGCATGAAGCGAGAGCAAAGAATGCTTCGATCTACAATTCTATATTCAACGCTGCTAGCGACATCGGTTTGGTGTATCCCAGTCCCCCCAAGTCGCCGGCTCGACATATTTGGAATCAATACATTCTTCGCGTTCAGGGCGGACGCCGCGATGCACTTCGTGACCATCTTGCGCAGCAAGGAATCGGTACAGATATTTATTATCCCGTTCCGCTGCACCAACAAGAGTGCTTTGCCACTATCAAGGGCGAACCGCTGCCACACACCGAATTAGCGGCACTTGAAACTGTCGCGCTTCCTATCTTTCCGGAGTTGACTGCGGGTCAAATCGAATATGTGGCAGATACGATTGTCGAATTTCTCAAATAGGTTCTAAACCAAAATACCCGCGCTCGTTTTTTATCACCCCAACAACAGGTGTTTCTGGTTCGTGGTACAGCACCAGCCTCCAACCCTCGGAATGAGCCGCTTCGAGAAGTTGGCGTTTTGTTTGCGCGTTATCCCAAGGCAGCATGTCGTACCCCATGGAATAGGCAAGACCAACGTGGTTTCTAGTGGGCATGACATCTGAACAAAAACAAACTGTTCCATCATGATCTTCGAATTCGATTGACTGCAGCCCCCAAGTGTGACCCTTGCGGACAGTTAGTCTTACATCGCCGCAGACAGTTGCATCCCCATCGACAAGAACAAGCCGGTCGCGAATGGAATCGAGAACACGTGGAAGATATGTTCTACTCATTGTGGAGCGATTGTTGTTTGCATCATCCCACTCTTGTTTTTGCACAATGACCTTTGCGTTTGGTAGAAGCGTAATCCCAGCAGCATGGTCAAAATGAAGGTGGGACAGAATAACAGTTGCAATTGATTCTGGGTCAATGTTGTGTTCTTCAAGTGCGCCAAGAACGGTGACCCCGTTCATCCCAAACATATCAACTTCTTTTTCGCTCCATCCATCCCCGAAACCAGTTTCGATTAACACGCGCTCGCCATCTTTTTCCAACAACACACAGTTGCACGCTTCTGGAATTCTATTCCGCGAATCTGGTGCGACGAGTTTTGACCAGAGAGCTTTTGGGACAACCCCAAACATTGAGCCGCCGTCTAGTGCGAAGCGGCCTGCGTCAAGAACTCTCCAGTTCCAAGTCATGCTTTTATAACCTTAGAGCTGTACTGAGGATATTGATTCATCACATTACGGGTATCTACTATAAGTTTTGCGTGTTCGCCAACAAATCCCCAGTCTATATTGTCGTGGTGTGTAACTATCAGTACCAAGTCTGCCCCAGAGAGATTTTCGTTTGTCAACGGTACCGAGTCTAAGTTAATGTCGTACCGCTTCATTGTTGGGAATATGGGGCAGTGTGGGTCGTGGTAAGAAACAGAAACACTGTTTTGTTGTAACTGGGAAATTATTTCTGCGGAAGGCGCTTCGCGAATATCATCAACATTTGGCTTGTATGCAATACCGAGGACAAGAACACTCGGATCGGAAGTTTTAGAAAGCAAGCCCAACACCTTTTCTACAACTATGTGCGGCATGTTTCTGTTGATATCGCCCGCAAGTTCAATGAACCTCGTCTCTGTACCCACCTGTCGTGCTTTCCAAGACATATAAAAAGGATCAATTGGAATACAGTGACCCCCAAGCCCTGGTCCAGGATAGAAAGGGGTAAACCCATACGGTTTTGTGCTTGCAGCTTCAACAACTTCCCAAACATCTATATCTAGTTTATCTAAAACCACCTTCATTTCATTTACAAGCGCAATGTTTACTGCACGGTAAATGTTTTCAAGTAATTTGGATGATTCGGCAACTTCGACAGAAGAGGTTTTGTGTGTTTCTGAGAAAACCATGTTGTAAAACGTATTGGTCAGTTCAAGAGATTGGCCGTCTAGCCCTGAAACAACTTTTGGAACCTCAGTTGGGGAAGGCACCAGCCTTCCAGGATCTTCTCGCTCGGGGCTATACCCCACAAAAAAATCTTCTCCGAAAATTAAACCAGACCTTTCTAGTAGTGGCACCATCAACTCACGAGTTGTTCCCGGCCAAGTCGTTGATTCAAGTACAACAAGTTGGCCA
>JASMLY010000005.1 GCA_030748455.1 Phycisphaerales bacterium
ACGCGGTATTCCAACTGCGTTCATCATTGATGCAAATGGAACCGTTGCATGGATTGGTCACCCAATGCGTATGGACGAACCCCTTGAACAAATCGTAAACGGAACATGGGATCTCGCTGCTGCAACAGCTACATTCGCCCAAGAGCAAGCTCAACAAGCCGCGATGGATGAAATGCGATCCATCTACAACACCGCAATGGAAAACGAAGATTGGGACATGTGGATCGCAGCAATCGACAACTTCACCGATACCTACGGCAGCAACGACCAAATGAACTCGATGAAATTTGATGCGCTGCTCAATGGAAAACAAGATGCTGAAGCTGCCTACGCTTGGGCTCGTGTGATGCTCGCTGATTCTTGGGATGACCCCTTTGCGCTCAATGCGTTTGCATGGAATATCCTTGATGAAACACCTTCCGAATTGCAAAATCTAGAGTATGCACTTGAAGTAGCGATCCGAGCTTGTGAACTTACAAACAATGAAGATCCTATGATTCTTGACACACTTGCTCGGGCATATTGGGAGCTTGGTGAAACGTATAAAGCAATCGCTTGGCAGCAAAAAGCCGTTGCATTTGCTGAAGAAGGTGAAATGGGTGACGAGATCGCCTCGACGCTCAAACGATATGAGTTATCGCTCGCCTCAGTTACAGAGGAGTAACCGCAACCTCACGTTGTTCACAACTTGATTGATAGATCGCATCGACGATGGTCTGCACCAGAAGACCATCGTTCGCTGCGCCTGCACCGTGTGAAATCGAACGATGCAGCAAACTACTCGCAAACGCATTGTGTTCGGCTTGGAAAGCTTCTGACCAAGCATCTTGAACTTCGACTGCGATCGTCTTTTCAACTGGTTTACCCTCTTCTGAACTTCCAAATGAAATTGCGTTCCCCCAAACATCAAACCAGACTGCACCTTGGTCCCCTTCGATCGAAACACCATCACGCAGTGAACGTTCAGGTAAGTGTGTCGCCCAAGAAACATCGATTTGATGTGTACTGCCATCTTCAAATGTGGTCATTGCTCGCACACCATCTTCCACATCGAAGGTGCCTTCTGGATTAGGAGTTGCCCACATCTCTTCATACCCATAATTTGTGAGAGAAAATGTTTGAGTGCACGATCCAACCACGCGGCTTGGGCTTGTTGCACTCGTTATGTAAGAAAGCAAGTCAATAAGATGTACACCAATATCAATCAAACACCCCCCTCCACTGCGTTCTTTGTTTGTAAACCAACTGCCTAATCCAGGAATCCCTCGTTGACGAAGGAGCGTTGCACGAGCATTGTACACTGTTCCTAACTTGCCTTCTTCAATCATCTCTCGTACAACGCGAACTGCTGGAGAAAATCTGCACACAAAACCTAATTGCAAAACCCTGTTGGTTTCATGTTGCACTTGAATGATCTCATTGCATTGTGCGATCGACATTGCCATTGGCTTTTCAAGTAACACATCTTTACCACATTGCATCGCTGCGATGGCAAGTTCTGCGTGTCTGTCATTTGGAGCTGCAACGACAACTGCATCAATATCTTTTTTCGAAAGCAACGATGCAAAATCGGAACAAGAATCACAAGACCACTTCTTTGAAAATTCTTCTCGTCTGTGATCACGAGGATCGTATACCGAAACAATCTCACCGCCCGTTGCAACGATTGCTTCTGCGTGCACATTGGCAATCATGCCTGCTCCAAGCAATCCATACTGTGTCATGCAACAGGTTCCATCGTTCGAATATACCGAACTCCACGTTCTTCTAATTCAGCGAGCAGCCGATTGACAACGAGTTCATTCCCCCCAAACGTTTCGGGTGGATGCACGCCTGAGAGGTCGATCGTCCCATCGACAATCATTCGACCAATCGCCGCAGCAGGAAAACCAGTCGTTCGAGCCATACTTGATTGCCCCTTTTCATGATCGTAATAGTCAAGCAGATCCCAACGAATCCGCATCTCAGTACCATCGAGCGTCCCTTCACCCTCGACTCGCATCACAGTGAGATCAGCTTCACCCTCATCGTATTTCCAACCGTCAATCAAAATTTTTGCGGTCATGTCTATTGGTTTGACTTTTTGACCTGCGATTTCAATTTCTTGCGTCTTGAAGAACCCACCATCTCGTAACAATTGCATTTGCTTCGCATGTCCGGGGTATCGCAATGTTCGTTCCTTCATAAATGGAACGTCAAGGGTATCGCACAACGTACGAAGACCATCGGAATTGAACGCTTCGAGTGTGCCAACTCCAGGAAGATCCATACGTACGCACTCACTCAATGCTGCACGGGTGACAACTTTTCCATGTTCGACAAGGCGAGCTGGGCGAATATATTCTTCAACAACATCTCGTGGACTAAAGGGAGCCTTATATTCCCAAGGCCACGTTCGCTCAAGTGGTAATCCACCAACAACGATATCAAGCCGTTTGCAAACATCAAGTGTTTCATTTGCAACGCTACAGAGAAGGTGGCTCATCCCAGGAGCAACGCCAAAATCGAGAACACATGTGACATTGTGCTCGATTGCAAGCGCATGTAATTTTCGAGGGTCTTCTTCCATAAAGGAAATGTCGCAGTATGGCTTTCCTGCTTTGATGACTGTTTCAAGTGCTGCAAACCCAAGCCAACTTGGAAGTGCTCCCAACACAATATCTGCATTTTTTGCGAGCATTGCAATTGCCTGTTGATCGCTGCAATCGAGTTCTTGAATACTGATTGTTTGATTTGATCGCTCAGAAACTCTCGCAAGTGCGCTCGAGTTGATGTCAGCAATTGTGACAGAAAAACCAGAAGCAGCAAGGTCTTCTGCAATGACCGATCCAACCATCCCCGCACCCAATACAACAGCATGTGTTTTCATTCAATCACCACTTATCTGCAAGTTCGTCAATTTTGGATCGCTGACCACTCTTGGCGTGAGTGATCGTTGCAACAATAGAGATGGTGAGGGCAACGAATCCTAAGAGCCAAACAAACCAACCAGAGCCGGGCAAATTGTCATCTCCGATGAATCCAACAAACGCGATGATCGTGCCGAAAATCACAAAATAAAGGAGGAAGACTCGAAACATGTGCCCGAAACTCATTGGTGCATGGTGATTCGATTTTTTTTGTTTCTTTGTAGTAGACATGGTTTCCTCTCTATAAAAAGGGGTCTCGTATACCCCAAGGTGGGGTGAGTATACATTCTAGTGCTCCTTTTCGCCTTTTTTTGAAAAATATCGAAGTTCACCGTTCACAATTTCATCGTGAGTACGTAGAAGGAGTGACCGCAGGAGTGGTTCCAACGATTCCTTGGACCACTTCCCTTTGGTCACCTCCCCCGAAGCTTCAAACTGTTGCTTCAATGGACCATGAAGGTGCCTCCCTGAAATGAGGTGCCAGCAGCCTTTTCCTGAAGGTTGCCCCGAGTTCAGCCGCCGTTGGCCTACTCGGGCTTGTTTAAGCCGTGGACTTTGCGACCAGGATCGTCGCTAGCCGCTAAGACAAGGTGAGATTGCCGTGCCTGAACAAACATCCATCACAAACGATAGAGCAAACCGAGTTCTTGAACTTTTCGATTCTTATTACAAGCGAGTGTTCTGCTTTGCTCGAAAATCCTTAACAAATAATGCCGCTGAAGACATCGCACAAGAAGTGTTCACTCGTCTCCTCCAAGTCAAAGACCTTGAACAAAAAGAAATCTCTTCAAGTTATCTCATCAAAATCGCAGACAATCTCATTAAAAGGCGGTACAACAAAGAACAACGAAAAAACCGCTTTATCGACTCACAACGAGAAGATGCGATCCGTGACCTCCGCCGCCATGCAGACAAAGAGGAACCGCAGTGGTCCCCTGCCGAAATCACAAAAGCACTCGCGAGCCTTCCATCGCACGAACGCGATGCCGTTCGACTTGTCGTCTGCGAAGGTCTCAGTTACGACGAGGCATCCGCTTCACTTGGCGTTCCTGTTTCCACAGTGAACAATTGGAAATATCGTGGCATCAACAAGCTTAAGACGCTTGCAGAAAATGTCGACGAAGTAGCATAACGAGCAACATCATCCACCCGTCCGCACAGAGGCACCGACTCCCAAGTCCGCCTCTGTGTGGTATTTGTGAGGGTCTGACCCCCGACATGACCCAAGGTCTGACCCCCGACATGACCCTCGACCTGACCCCAAGGTATCCTAGTGGGATGACGAACGAACCTGAACAGTTAGATGGTCTACGCAGCAAGATCGACAAACTCGATCAACAACTCGTTGCTCTTCTTTCAGAGCGAGCCAACGTTGTAGTCGAGGTTGGGAAACTGAAACGTGACAGCGAAACACCAATTTACGCGCCGCATCGAGAGCAAGAAGTCCTTGCAAGAGCCTTAGAACTCAATTCTGGTCCCCTCTCAGATAAAACGATTGAAGCAATTTATCGAGAGTTGATGTCCGGTTCTTTCCAAATCGAAAAACCACTCGCCATTGCACACCTTGCACCGAAAGGGTCGTTCAGCCATATTGCTGCAATTCGACACTTTGGTTCAAGCGTGGATTGTATTGGCGTTCCCACAATCGATCGGGTCTTTCGAGAAGTGGCAGCTGGACATTGCACCTATGGGCTCGTGCCGTATGAAAACTCCACAAGTGGTTCCGTCACCGACACACTCGATGCGTTCCAAGATCATGATGTTACTATTTATGCTGAAGCGTTGATTGATATCCGCCATTGCCTTCTCTGCAACGGCCCCACGTCTGACATCACCACGATTGCTTCAAAACCACAAGTGATGACGCAATGCCGAAAGTGGCTTGCAGCGATGTATCCTGATGTCACCCTTATTGAAACTCCTAGCAGCGCAGAAGCTGTAAAGTTTGCCGCGGAAGATCCACACGTTGCAGCCATCGGCTCCCACCTTGCTGCGCACGAACATGGTGTTGAAATCGCTATCGAAAACGTACAAGACCGTGCTGAGAACATCACTCGTTTTTTAATTCTTGCAAAGGAAGAGGCGAAGCCTTCGGGTGATGACAAAACGACCATGATGTTCACAACAAAACACGAACCGGGCGCACTTGTTGATGTACTTGCTGCATTTCGTGACAATGGGATCAACCTCAGCCACATTGATAAACGCCCAAGCGGACGGGTCAATTGGAATTACACGTTTTACATTGATGCAGATGCGCACCGAGAAACTCCTGCATTGCAACAGGCAGCAAAAAATGCAGAACAATTCTGTAACTCAATTGAAATACTCGGTTCCTACCCCAAAGCAGGCCAAGTTTTATGAAGTTAACGACTTCCTTTATATAACTCATAACGAAGCAAACGACAATCAATGTCTGCATTCATAAATGGGGTTCGTCGTGCAACTTTCAAGCGAATTGCAGCGATCAACGGCTTACCCGAAGTAAAGACATACCCGTCCCAACCGGCACAATTGGTCTTCAAAAAATCACCGATCCGCTTGTATGTCAACAACAAGTCATCATCTTCGCCAAGCCGTACTCCGTACTCACCGTGAAAAACAACATCTCCTATTCCGAGGGTCGGTGTTTCTGCAAAATCACACACATGAAACTCCAACAAATGATCGACACCGGCAGTAATAGCATTTTTCTTCGATGCTTCAACGCAATCTGGATCAATGTCAGACAATAGTATGGGGGCGGGGTCTTCCTTCTTCAATAGTTTCTTAGCAGCGAGCCGCTCTTTCCCCCACGCTTCTTCGTCGTATCCAAGAAAGTGCATGAAGGAAAAATTCCCACGAAGTAAGCCAGGTGATCGACCCTTTGCCATAAGCGCTGCTTCTATTCCGATTGTCCCACTTCCACACATTGGAACAATAAGTGGGCGACTTCCATCGTACTTCATTTCCATCAAGACTCCTGCAGCGAGCGATTCACGCATCGGCGCAGCACATGGAATCTTCCGATAGCCTCGATCGGAGAGTTTTCTGCCTGTCAAGTTCAAATAGATTCGCGCTTTATCTTTCACCCAATGTAAATGAATCACTGCCTTGTCAACACTTGCGCCAGAGTCAGGACGTTTGCCTGCAACTTTTGTCATGCGATCACAAATTGCATCTTTCAAACGCATATTTGGAAACATGGAGTTTGTAATCGTGTCGTTGTTGACGGAAGAAGTCACCGAAATAAAACCGTTTGGATCGATCACTCGTTCCCATGGTAAAGCAACTGCTTCTTTATATAACTCGTCAGCATTTTTGCAGTACACATCACCAAATCGCTGCAATACGTGGAACGCTGTACGCAATCGCAAATTCAATCGCATTGCTTCTGTGTTAGTCGCCCGAGTCTCAACACCTGTTCGATCCATTGCACGAATCTCAAAACCAAGATTTTCTAACTCAGTTCGTAGATAGGGAACTAATCCTGGTGCGCACGTCACGCGTGTTTGTCGTTTTGGTTGCGATCGTTGATCCATGAATGAGTAGATGGTACCTGTTATGTTTTCCGAGCGTTTGCCATATGTTTGCGGTGGTCAAACCCTCCGTCTGCGAGATGGCCTAGCAACTTATATTCAAAGTGGTACCGCCCCCATGTCCATGGAGCAAACCAAGCAGCGTCAGAAACACGTCGTCGAACTACTTTCGCCCACCCATCACGGGCGTTGAGGTCACACCGCTCTCCACATTTTGGACAGGTCTTGTAATGCAACGCTGCAATGATAAAATCCCCGCTGTAAAACGGCCCGCACATAAACAAACATTCGTGCTGGGCGTATGTCAACCACTTCCCTTTTTTGGACATGAACGTGATTATAGTGAAGGATTAAAGTAGGCAGTACTCGTCTTCGAGTCGCTATCACTCTTTGCAGGATTAACCTGTTTCTTCTTCACTCGCATTGTCCTTATGGCTTCCACCACCGCAACATGATGACTTGCGGGTTAGACCTAGCGCCACACCAACTGCGGCACCAATTGCCACCCACATACCAATGTTGTCAGAAAAATAGCCAACTATAAGACCAAGTACCGCACCACCAAGAATCCAAGGTGCTGGGCAAGAACCACCGTTTGTTTTGCATGAATTTGACATATTTTAGTTATACCATAAAAAAAACAAAGACCTCGGCATATGCCTAGGTCTTAAAAGCCGCCGGTGGGACTTGAACCCGCAACCTCAAGATTACAAATCTAGCGCTCTACCAGTTGAGCTACGGCGGCATCTGGATTTGGGTTTGCATACGCTTGCCCGCTATCCACAGGGCGAGTAGGATACCACATTCAATTGAATAGGGCGAGTACCCAAGTGGACAAAGGGGGCAGACTGTAAATCTGCTGGCGTACGCCTTCACAGGTTCGAATCCTGTCTCGCCCATAATAAAAATAAGCCCAGACAAGTTCTGGGCTTATTT
>JASMLY010000006.1 GCA_030748455.1 Phycisphaerales bacterium
CGGAGACGGCTTTGCTGATGCAATGTTCGCTGCGCCAATGACGCACAACAGTGTTGTGAAAATTAAAGCTCGTATAGATAGTGTTTTCATGCTCTTCCTCTCAGTTCGTGTAAGTTGAATTACGCCTCATCACTATAAGAAGAAAATAGACCAAAAGCAAGGAAATAAGACAAAACTGTCATGTACGCAGGGATCCAATAGAAAAGCCAGAGAATTCATGCACCTTTTTTGGTGTGTGAGGGGTATTCCACGGGCTGGATCCGGTGTCGGAATTATATTGACTCGGTGCCAATACAATCAGTGCCAAATCAATTCACTGCGAGTCAGTTCGTCTTTGTAAAGAGAGTAGCATTACCCGCCGGAAATGACTTTGGACATGCTAAAGATTGGCAAGAGCATTGCAATTGCAACACCGCCCACAACAGTACCCATCACGAGGATCATCAAAGGTTCAATCATCGAACCAAGTTTCTTCACACGTGATTCGAGTTCTTCGTCGGTAAAGGCAGCAACACGATCCATGACTTGTGAAAGACGCCCAGCACGTTCGCCAGATGACATCATTGATGCAACATACGAAGGAACATATTGTGATTGGAAGGCTGCATCGCTCATCACACCACCGTTTCTTATGTTGTCTTCCATGTCAGACCAGAGGTGGTCAAAATGTACATTGTTTGTAACATCTCTACAAATGCCAATCGCATCGAGAATCCCGACACCTGCGGCGAGTAATGTTGAGAGTGTTCGAGCTGCACGTGTTGTATAGAGTTGGGCGAACATCGGTCCAAAGACAGGGAGCTTGAGTTTGAGCCAATCCACCGCACTTCGACCTGTTTGTGTCTTGTACCAAACAATTGCTGTAATGATGAGAGCGATAATCGCTGGAATCCAATACATCCAATTCAAAAGAAGAAGATCACTTATCGAAATCAACACTTTCGTTGGCCAAGGCAACGAAGCAGATCGCATTTCGTATATTTTTGCAAATCGAGGAAGGATACATGTCACGATCAAACCAGTCACAACAACTGCGGTAAAACCCATAATCAACGGGTAGGTCATCGCACCCTTCACTTCGCGGACAGTTTTGCGTTCGTTTGAAAGATACGTTGCCACTCGCTCGAGCATCAGCGGCATCGTGCCTGAAAGTTCAGAGGCTCGAACAAGGCTAACGACAATACGCGGAAAAACTCGACGTCGACGCGAAAGTGTTACTGAAAGAGAATCACCCCCCTGTACTTCATGGTGTATCCCTTCAAGAACTATCTTGAATTCTTTTTGTTTCGTTTGCTTTACAAGCGCATTGAGAGATTCAGATAATGGAACACCTGTTTCAAGCATCACAGCAAGTTGTTGACAAAACGCGATGACATCATCTCGCCGTACTTTTCGCTGCGACATCGCGGTAGCGATTTCGGTGCTAGAAGTACGGACTTGTGCTACCTCACCTTGCAACAAGGGCTCTGGATCAATCGCTGTTACAAACAACCCTTGTGACCGCAACGAACCGGCAACTTCTGATTCACTTACTGCAACTTGGGAACCGGATAACTCGCGACCTTGTGTGTCGCGAGCTTTCCATGCAAAAGTTTCTTTTGCGGCTACTGTATTCATAGCACATTCCCTTGCGTTACACAAAGCACTTCTTCTGGGGTTGTTAACCCATTCTTCACTTTTTCAATACCATCAGCACGCAGTGACCAGTGACCATTGGTCAAAAGTTGTTGACGCATTGATTGAAGAGAAGCACCCTGACTTACCGAATCTAACAACTCTGCATTCGGAACAAGCAATTCAAAAATGCCAATTCGTCCAGCAAAACCTGTACCACGGCAACGACTACATCCCCCACCCTTCCAAAGTTCTTCCACACCTCCACATGCTTCGCGAATCGATTCTTCGCCAGTCCATTGTTCTTTGCAATGAGGACAAATTTTTCTGACAAGACGCTGTGCGAGGATTCCGCGGATCGTTGCTGCGACTAGGAATGGTTCAACGCCTAGGTTGACTAAACGTGTGATTGCACTAACGGAGTCGTTTGTGTGCAATGTCGAGAACACTAAATGCCCAGTCAAAGCTGCCTGAGAAACAATACCTGCCGTTTCATTATCTCGAATTTCTCCGACCATTAAGACGTCAGGGTCTTGCCTGAGCATTGAACGCAACGCTGTTGAGAAAGTGAACCCAGCACGTTTGTTAATTTGTGACTGATTGATCCCGCTAATTTGTGCTTCAATAGGGTCTTCAATTGTTGCAACATTGATCTCATCAGTGTCAAGTTGCGACAAAACACTATACAGTGTCGTTGATTTACCTGAACCTGTTGGTCCCGTTACAAGTACGACACCGTTGGGTTGTTCTACAACACCTTTCCATTGCGCCAACATGTCTTGATTAAAACCAAGTTGGTCAAGAGACAAATTATTGTTTTGACTGTCAATGATCCGCATCACTACTATTTCGCCAAACTTTCCGGGCATTGTTGACACACGCAAGTCGATTGGGCGACCATCCATCATCACGTTGAAATCGCCATCTTGAGGCAACCTGCGCTCTGAAATATCAAGGTTTGCCATAATTTTTATACGGCTTGCGATTGCTTGGTGCATTTTGTACGGCGGTTGTATTTTCTCAAATAATTTTCCATCAATTCTGTACCGAACACGAAGCGAATGATCACCAGGTTCGATATGGATATCTGACGCACCATCTTGTACCGCAGAATAGATTAAGAAATTAACAAGTTTTACCACTGGACCATGGCCGGCATCTTCTTCAAGATCGGCGAGTTCAGTTGTTTGTTGTTCAATAACTGAAAAATCGTGTTCATCAATATCTTCGTAAATTTCATCAATCACAAAGACATTCGCAGCTGGCAAATAGGATTTGTGCGCTGCAGCAATGTCCTTCGCTGTTGCAGCAACGATTTGTACAGAGTGCCCCGTGCGACGTTCTATTTCCTCAAGAAGATACAAGTTCGCAGGTTCACTGACTGCAACGGTTAGCATGCCTCCAATCAAAAAAAGTGGAAGTACACCATGTTCTTCAAGAAATTCCCGTGGCAATTCTTCAACAACTCGGGGATCAGCGAGCCGTGCTGTATCTGTTGCAAACGGAATATCGTACGCACTTGCGAGTGCTTCGAGAACACCTGCGTCATCGACATACCCCAACTCAACAAGAACTTCACCAATAAGTTTTCGCTCTTCACATTGCTTTTGTAGCGAGAGTGCTTGATCTAATTGTTCTTGTGTAATTTTTCCACTTTGCAATAACAACTGCCCAAGCGGAGCTTGAGAAGAAAGGTCAGTTGGAATTGAGATTGGTTTGTACATTGGTCTATTTATTTCAAACTTTTTGCAGCGAGTTCTACACTTGGGTGTGAGCTAAACGCACCGTCGAGTCTTGTTAAGCGAAATATATTTTCAACACTCGAGGGTACACACGCCAATCGCAAACGCACACCATTGTTTTTTGCTTCATCGGACAACCAAAGAAGCGACTCAAGCCCTACTGAATCAATCTGTTTTAATGCTGTGCAATCGACGACTATATCGGACGAAAAGCTTTGTGTTGCTTCAAATATGTTCCGTCTGAAATTGTCGCTGCCATCTGCGGTCAGCTCCCCTTCTAGTTTTAAAACTGTTGCCGCGAGGTGCTGTTCACTTAAGATATTCATGCTGCCAACCTTTCGTTTGTTTGCCCCGATTGGTGTTCGATCATGAGTTCTTCCCACTTAGAAAAATCAAGACGGAAAAACAACTCTGACAACGCTGGATCAAACTGACCAGGTGTGGACCGTCTCATCTCATCAAGTACTGAAGTCCGTGTCATAGCGTTCCTATAGGTCCGGCTAGAAGACATTGCATCAAACGTGTCAGCGATCGCGATGACCCGAGCAATAAGTGGAATATCCTCGCCAGAGAGCCCATGGGGATACCCTCCACCATCAAACCGTTCATGGTGATGTAGCACGCCTCCGAGAATGTCGCTCATTTGAGGAATATCTCGCAGAATTCTCGAGCCAATTTCTGGATGTTGTTGCACGGCTTGATATTCTTCATCAGTCAGTTTGCCCTTCTTTAAGAGCACTGATTCGGAAACACCAATCTTACCAATGTCGTGCACCAAACCAGCGATTCGAAATCTCTCTACTTGTGCATCTGTCAAACCAGCCGCATGGGCCAATTGTGCCGTAAGTAATGCCACTCTTTGAGAATGACCACAGGTGTAGCGATCTTTCGCATCGATAGAAGCTGTGAGTGCTTCAAGTGTTCCAAAAAACGTTGCGTTGAGATCCTCATACAACAGTGCGTTCTCTAAGAAAATACCAAGCTGAGATGCCGTTGCGCTTAGCATTTTTACATCTACTGATGATACCGTTGTGTCAGTACCCTGCTTTTCTGCAGCAATTAACGTGCCGATCACTTGCCCATCATTTTCAATTGGAACAACAATTGTCCCATTGCCAAGACGCTGAGAAAGTTCGTCACCACTGTGCGCAATAATCGGGGTTTCGGGATAGATGTCACACGTCATGGCAGAAACAATGCTTGAAAGTTGTTGTTCATCGTTCTGAGTTTCACCACGAAATAGCAATGCATTGCCCGGGCGTGGTAGCCTGTTACCAGTACGTAATTGCACGCCCACCCAACCATAGGGCATGTTCTTTAGTAACTCATCACAGACCAATTCTATGAACCGCTCTGGCTGATTGACTGAGTTCATACTGCCCGTAATCGTATATAAAAGGTTTATTTCTTCATACGAGTCAGCAAGTTCTCTGCCAATATCTTCAATGACCCCTACGTTTTCACTATGTGATCGGTGTGAATTCCAAGCGAGTTGAAAAAGTGACGAGAGGCGTGGGATGTCTTGGGGTGCAGCAGGAGGAAGATCGCGGATCATGTCTCTCACAACACCGACTTCCGCATTGGTTGCTTGGCATAGTGCATGAACATATTCACTCGCAAGTAATTCTTCTGTAACAATCAAAGCGACGGCGTATCCACTTGATCGACGAACGTTTGAAAGTGGAGTAGGAACGATCCACAAGCCAGGTATGACTTCAGTTGCAGAACAATCATCTACTTCTAAGCATTCTCTGCAACTTGCAGAAATCGCCGTCCGTACAATTGGTGAAGAGAGTAAGAGATCTGCAAACCAATCATCTCCTCGTTTCGGCTCATGTTCGATTTTACCCATCATGGTGCATTCAACTACAACAAGTCCAGCACGACGAAGCTGTGTAAAAACGTCGTTACGAGGAGCAATGCTAGATGATATGTTTTGCTCAAATGTGCTCACGCTGCCTCCGATCTTTCAGAACCCTGCATAGGGAATCCTGCGAGAATTGACATTGCTAATTCTGCAACACCGCGTGGGCTGAATGGTTTGCTTATCACCTCCCGCACGTTTGCTATTTCAGTATCACTAGAAGTGAGCGTATGGCCACGCGCTGTGATCACAACAACGGGAACGTGTTTTGTTGATGTATTTTCAACAAGTGCAGTACAAAGTTCAATGCCATTCATGTATGGCATTTGAATGTCTGTGATAATTAAATCTGGAACACACTCTGTTGCTTGTCTCAGTGCGTCTTCACCATCCACAGCTGTTGAAACATCAAAGCCGCAGTTACGAAGTTTGAGCGATAGTACCTGTAAGATATGTGTTTCGTCGTCTACGACGAGTACTCGATGAGCCATTACGCTGCTACCCTTCCTGTTCGTTCAACCATCGGAATCGTGAACCAAAATCGTGATCCCATCCCTAAAGTTGAATCTAAGCCAATTTGTCCACCGTGAAGTGTTTCTACGATGTGGCGACACAAGTTCAAACCGAGCCCCGTGCCGTTTGCAATTCTTCGATAGTTCTCAACGCGATAAAATTTATCGAATACTTTTTCTGTTTCCTCTGGACCTATACCCAGACCTGTGTCCGAAACTGATAGGTGTAAACTTCGCGTCAGGTGGTCTGCATCTGCTGACACTGTAATTCGTCCCCCCTGTGGGGTGTATTTGATTGCATTCGAAAGAAGATTCACGATCACTTGGTAGAGCATGTCACTGTCTCCATTCACCGAGAGATCTACTTTTGCAAGTTGTGTGTGAATATCTAATTCTTTTTCTTTCGCCTGATGCGCCATGCTTGAAACTGCTCGCTGAACAAGCTCGCTCACTTCTACTTTCTCTCGTTCAATGTGCATCAGCCCCGCTTCAATTCGACTGATATTTAACAAGTTGTCAATTAATCTACGCAATCGACCTGTTTCTGTAGAGATGACAGAATAAAACTCTTGTCTCGCGTTTTCATCAGCGGCATCTCCATCAACAAGCATTTCGATGTATGCAGAAATTGATGACAAAGGAGTACGCAGTTCATGACTCGCTTTTGAAACAAAATCACTTTTGAGTCGCGCAATTTCTCGTTCACGAGACAAATCGCGTAGCACTGTAACTACTGCGTGCATTGGCTCTTCTTGTCCTCCAACAGATTGAAGATGCACTTCGTAAGAAACTGTCTCACCGTTAAATGACAGTTCTTGTTCACAAAGTCTGCCACCAGTTGGCAGCCCGTTGCGAGCAGAAGATATGGTTGAGGCCAATTGGTGGTCATTGACTATGTCGGTCATCACCTTGCCAGCTGCTTCATCCGGCGAGACGTTGAGTAAACCACTCGCTGCTGAATTTGCATGAAGAATCTCCCCATGTGCATCACATACGATGACAGCATCACGAAGCACATCGAAGACAGCTTCGGCTTGCCGACGGCGAGTTCGATCGATACAACCATGAATACGGGCAGTTTCGCTCTCGTTTTTAGCAGACTCAATCTCGTGCACAACGTGTTCGATTTCACGCTTCGCTGTTTGTAACTGCACATACCAATACCGAGCAAGCGCAATTGACGCTACAGCAAGGAGGCTCGCAAGAGCAAGAATCAGAATGGTGATAGAGGTCGTGGTCACGGCGAATATCTCAGGCTTCAATGCCTAAGATTTCGCTCGTCTTAGGGGTATTGAGGCAGTTGTTGGGGAACGGTCACCATGGGCTCGCTTCCCTCGACGAGCCCTAGGATCGGTTCCTCAGCAAGTATCTCGGCTGTTTTTGCAGGCATATTTGCTACTTCTTGCGGATCAATCGCATTTTTCCCACCTAGTTGTTCAGAAGCAGTTGCGATCCAATGGGCGATCTCACCATTTTCAGCGAGCGATTGTGCTGTAGCAAAGGATTGTGCGGCCAAATCGACGTTTCCACTCTGCTTCGCTGCTATTCCAAGAAACAAGGGACCCTCTACGCGACTTGGTGTGAGTGTACAAATTTCTGATCCACATTGCTTCAACCTCCGATAATCACCCATTTTCCACGAAATGTATCCAAGGTCTATCCACGCATCTGCATCCTGGGGCGACTCACGAGTCACAGTGAGGCATACATCCCTTCCCTCAATAAGGCGGCCTGTTGCAGCAAGGCTTTTTCCTTTGATTCTCCTTTGCAAAGACGTGAGTGCTGTCTCAGAAGTCATCTCGAATTCCCGAAACGTCATCAAACATTCTGCATACAACCCTGCTTGGAACTGAGCAACAATCAAATCAGAAACAAGAATTAAGTCATCATTCCCTAAAGCTTTGGAGTCCGCCAAATACTGGGCTGCAAGACTTGGGTTGCCTATTCGCAAGTAAATCTGTCCAAGTAACGCGGGGATTGAGGCTTGATGTTTAAATGTATGATCAGAATGTAGAAGTGCAATTGCCTCATCGATTCGATCAAGTGAAACGAGTGTCTCTGCTTTTGCGAGGAAAAACTGCGCGTGCGATTCGTCGTTTTCCGAAGCAGTCGAATAGGCTTGAAGTGCAGCCTCGTCATCACCCCACCGTTGATACAACACACCTAGTAAATACTGTGGGTGTGCACTTTCTGGGTTTAAACTCGATGCCAACTCAAACGATTTTTTTGCATCGTCAAGTTTGTGTTGCTCGAGAAGGATGCGGCCACGTAATTGATGATACTCTGCTTTTTCTGGGTATCGAGTAATTGCGACACCAATCGTCGAAAGTGCTGAAGAAAGCTGACCAACTTCAAATTGCTGACGAGCTTGTTGGGAAGCAAGGTCTGCGTTCACAAGATCCATCCGATCATGCGCTTTTTGTCTCGCTACTTTGCCTACTTTCGAAGGGCCAGTACAACCTAAAATAAAAACACAAACTGCAGCGAGGATGAACTGCTTCATGGTGATACCTCCACAGAAGTCACGCTATTGTTGTGTTCTGCAAGCAATTCTCTTAACAGATCCCTTTCCCAAATCGAAACGGATTCATCTGTAATATTCTCTCTTAGGCGAAGCATTTCTGGTTGTACCTTTGACGTTCGAAGTGAGAGGTTTGTCCAATAGAGAGCTTGATCCAATTCACCGTCGCGATAGGCGTCAAGCGCATCGCGATTGTAATTTGCTGTAAGTTGGTCACGAGAAAATGGCAAGAGCCCCGAGCGGGCACCTACTCGAACAGACTCTACAACTTTGAGTGAATCTTTACCAGATTCCCATAGCCGCTCGTCTGGAATGATTGATGGTGTGAGCAGGAAGATTACCTCTTCTTTGGCCACCTGATCGTCTTGCCCTCGAAATGCGTTGCCAAGTAGTGGAATATCTCCAAGTAACGGAACTTGATTCCTAGAAACGACAGTGCTTTCTCTAAACAAGCCACCAAGGATGATTGTCTCTCCATCACGACACCGCACATTCGTCATCAGTTGTTGTGTGATTTCGTCTGGAACAGATTGCCCACCATCAGTTCGAAGTGTTGCTGAGGAAACGTTCGGTTGCAACTCTAATCTGATCATGCCATCAGGTGAGATAAAAGGGCGAAACACAAGATGAATACCAGTGTCTAAAAACTCCACCGACTGTGTGGTACTCGTGTCAGTTTGAACGGAAGATAAATACCCAACACGCGTGCCGATCAGCACCTCCGCTCGCTGCCTGTTCAAACATGTCACACGCGGTCGCGCGAGAACAGTTGTGTCGACAACTTGATCGAGCACACGAAGAAATGCACCCACATGATCTTTAATCACACCCGCCTTAAGTCCTCCCGAGAGCGGAGTCTCTGTTTGCCCTACGCCGGATGACATTGCACTTGCATTCGTTGTGCCAAAGGAGCCAGATATGAGATCATTTGCAGCAGCTAACGGACCCCCTGCGATACTTCCAATGTTGATGTTGGAGAGCGCCGTAAAATCAACGCCAAACTCATTATCCTCGTCCACACTCGTTTGCACAACGGTTGCTTCAACGACAACTTGGAGCGGTGGCGTATCTAATTCGCTAAGAAGTGTCGCTATTGCTTCAAGGTTTTCTGGATAATCATTAATCACCAATTTACTTGTCCAGGCATACGTATCTGCCCCTCCATCTTTCATCGATGGTTGGTACCCCGCCTCAACTGTTCCTCGAAAGGCAGCCTTACCATCATCACTAAGAAGTGGTTTCACAAATTCATCCGCGTCTGCGGCAGATAGATATTGCAATTCGTAAATTCGACTCTCTTTTTTTCGTCTTGCTTTCTCAATCGTCTCAAGCTCATCCATCGTATAGACGTAGACGAAGTTGCCTTCTTCCACGTATCCAAAACCGTTAACTCTTAATATTGCGTCGAGCGCTTCATTGAACGTTACATCGTAGAGGTTTGCAGATACAACTCCTGCAACACTGTTCGATGCAATAATATTTCTTCTGCTTTGGATCGCAAGCATTTCAAGAACTTGCGTAACCTCTGTTTCATTGACAACAAGATCGACAGTACCAAACTCATCAACAATAACTTCAGAATCTACCGTGTTCTCTTCAAGTGGAACAACCGACTCCTGCCCAAGGGCAGTTTGTGCTACAAACAAACATATGAGTAAAAATGTGGTGTGCTTCATGGTTGCGCATCTCCATTCGCGCAGCCATCACCCCTAGCGGCGAGGAGGCGCGATTGTCAGTTCATATCGGCGGTCTCCAGCGAATATGATGACAGAACGGCGATGAACTTTTTCGAGTACCAGTGGGGTCGCAATGGATGGAGGGGATAGAACGTCACCTATGCCGAATACTCGGCCGTTGATCATTGCAATATCACCCATGATTGCTTCTAATTCCAACGCTGCTACTGCTTCCTGCTCAGATCCACTTCCTGTGATACCAACGTGATCCTTGTGATTATCGGTCGTTTAAGTTATTATTGGGAACGCAACTTCACTCACTTGAAATGGATCTCTCATTGGTGTTTGGTCTAACCATATTGGATAGGCTGCTTCATGGTTATCGGATGCGATGTTTGATGCGACAGTTGCTTGCTCTGAAGGGGCCGCTATAGCGGTCCGTGGTGGTCTAGCGATCACAATGATTCGTGCCCAAAGCAACAGGCCAACAAGGAGAAGCCCGCAAAATACTCCGAACTGTTTTCGATCATTCGTCATTTGCAACCATAACCGAGTCAATCGTGTTTTCATCTTCATTTCAACGATCCTCCACTGGGTCGAATGGAGCGTGCAAACCAACAGCTGCTTGTAACGCACCTACTGTTGAATCTAATTCGCTCTCTGGCCTTGCGATCCGCAATGAACTCACACGAATGAGCCGCCCCATGGACTCGGCCTGTTCGATCACGCTGTACACAGCTTCAAAATCTGCTTCCATTGCAATCGCTAATGGCTGCACATAGAAACCATCATCAGATGTTTTTTGAGTAGTAGATCCTGCTACAAAACTCTGATCAAGAACGTGCATTCCATCAACATTCATTGATAAGGCTTGAACAATCTGAGCAGTATCTGGTGTAGCAGGGACTGCCTTATACTCTTCTTTCACTTTCATCGACAGGGCTTCATATTCATCTCGCATCTGTTGCACTTCGATTTGCCGTCGTTCTAGTTTGCTAATCCGATCCTCCAATCGAGTTGCTTCTTCAACGTCACTTTGAGCAGATTTATAGTTTGGCATCGCAATACAAAGCAATACAAACACCGCAAGAGCGAACGTCCCGATGAGCATCCAACGTTCTTTTGCCGCTGTCATTTTTGTTCTCCTGCAATAGCAATCGATGTTTGCACATCCCAGTTTTTTGTCAAATCGATTGAAAAACTCATTCGAAACCCACGGGCTCGCACACCACGAACCGTACGTGAACGGCTGAAATCCATTGTTACATCTTCAAACGGTTGCTTTGATTGGAACTCAGAAACAACAGAAGCAATTGACTCATCATTTGATCCAAAGCCAGCAATATAGCCAGAGAGGAGTTGGTCATCTGGAGAATTCATCACATCGATTGACAATTCTTCAATCGTTACATTCTTGGGAAGAGTGTTTGCTATCGTTGAGACGATTTCACTCATTGCAATTGGCAATTTTGTAGCGTTGTATTTTTCCACGAATGATTCAAGTTTTAGCTTCTTAAGTTCTAACGTCGTTGCGTCTGCCTCTACTTCGAGGGCTCCATTCGCTCTTGCTTGTGCAACAATAAGTTTCTCGGTCGCATTGCTTAATGAGAGACGAGAGTGTGTTGCAATGACTACAACTGCAATCAATGATGCGATCACAACTATTGCTACTCTGCTTGACCTCTTACGATTTTTACTTCGTAATACATACTGTTCTGGCAATAAATTCATGCGGCAACCCCCACAGATGCAGTCTGTGTACGCCGATCATTTGATGACGAATGACTTAAACTCGTACCAAGCGCTGATTGCCAACCAAAGCATTCTGGTGTTCGCTTCACGTTTTGTAGATATTCCAAATTAGAGTCAGGATAGACAGTCAAATTACACGCTGTTTCTAGTATTTCTGACAAATTTTTATTCCAGCCTGTACTTCCTGTAACGAGTAACTCACTTGGAATTGGACCACGGCTTGTCACACCATAGTGACGCAAACATTTCATGACATCGCGAGCAATTTGCTCGTGCAATGAACGTGTTGCATCACGGACTGCACGAACGATCGTTTCGTCTTCTTCATCATTTGCTTTAAGCATCCGAATCGCTTGGGTTTCGTTTACACCAACATGAGAAGAAACTGCACCAACGAGAGAACATCCAGTGTATTGAAGGCTCTTATAGAAAACTATTGCATCTCCAGCAAGCACCATCATCGCTGAATTGTCATGAGAAAAATCCAATACAGCACGAACAGTTAATCGATCTGCGTTGCGACGGTGTCGCATGCTCAAAATTCTTGCCAGAGCAAAAGAACTTGGTTCAACAATTGTTGGTCTTAACCCTGCTGCATAGAGTGGATCTAGTATTCCAGATAGCGTGGATTGGTCAATCGAGACTCCAAGTACATCACCTCCACCGCCAAGTCGTTTTGCATCGATTTGTAAGCTTTCTCTCTTGCGGTCTAGCCGATCTGCTAACTCCCAGGCGACTGCTTCACTTAGTTCAGCGCTTCCCATTTCTGGAAGTTGCAAAACATGGTGATTCAAGATTGAAGGGGAAAGTGCAACTGAACACGCTGATCCTGACAACCCTGCTGCGTGCATCGCATTCCGCCAATCCTGAGGTGTAAGGGCTCGTGGGCTGTTTTGGATAAATGATACGCGAGGATTTTGCAGTTCTCCTTTGCGCCAATTGCACTGCCCTATTGCTGTATGAGTCGTATGCATCGCTATTCCGATGCACCCTTTTAATGTCTGAGAAAAGGCAAACATTAGGAAGATCCCCCCACATTTTCATTGACAGATACTTTTCCCGTGAGGGGTGCAATTGAAATTGTCCAACTGTATGTACCACTCACGATGTCGACACTTCCACCAAGGCTAGGAGCGCCATCATCTGTAATAATCCCACCCGTAGGGTCGAACGTTACGCTCGTAATGCTTTTCCCAAAACTGATGTTTTGAATAGAAATATCCTGAAAACGAACGTCTTGGTCTAGTTGAATGATCGATTGTTGCCCTTGGCCTTGTGACTCAATTGCATCAGCAACATACACAGCTGTGCCTGCATCGAAGGGATCTGCTAGTTCACCCTGCTCTAACTGCACGATGCACCACCCAGAACCATCGCTGTAAAAATGGACTCGCCTGAATCCTTGTGTAGCTACGGCATCCATTTGTGCTGTGAGAAGATCTGTAACCAGCAACCTTGATGCGGCTTGCCCCGTAGCTGAAGCACCCGATGCTGCGTACGGGATCACGATGATCGCTGCAATTGCAAGTACGACGGTGACGGTCATGAGTTCAACTAGCGACCAGCCAGAACGTTGTCCATCGTGTTGTCTGCGTGTGAGTATCTTCATAGTCGCTGAGCAAACCTGCGGTTTGCACATCACCACTGCATCGGCAGGATGCAACCCCAAAAAAAGCCAAACCAACAACTTACGTACGCATTATCCTTGCAGTTTCACTTATAGGACCATGCGCACCTTGCCATTGGTTTGAATACCCGATTCAATCACCTTGGGAAGATCGCATCGGCCTTCAGGTATAAAAAGAACAAGGCACACAACCTCCATTGTGTGCCTTGCGTAAATCTGCCCGAGGTGGCAGGGAGCGAATTATTCTGTAAATTCAGTTCCATCAGAATCGACTGCGTAGAGACCGTTGGTACCGTTTCCTTTATCTCGCCAAACCCAGCCGACGCCTGAACCTGCTGCAGCTGCGATTGTTGTTGACGAAGTTAAGGGATTGGTTGGAGCAATCATGATGTAGTCATTGTCGATCATGTCTGTCCATGCTGTTGTAAGAAGTGCTGGCTCGCCACTTTGTTGCGCTCTATAGAGTTCAATTTGACCGCGAAGGGTTTGTAGTTGACTCCGAACTGCGGCATCGTTTGCATCATCAGCTGCATTCGTAAATTGTGGAACGACAACAGCTGCAAGAATGCCAAGAATCACGACCACAATGAGAATTTCGATAAGCGTGAATGCGTTTCGGCGAGTTGTTTTGCTAGTGAGAGTTAGATTTGTCATGGAGAAGGCTCCCTTTGGCACTTGTATGCCTGCGAGTTCAGTTGTTCTTGCTCAAAATCACCGTGATTTTGAACCTCGGGTTTTAGGCCATCCTGGCCACAGGCAGTTCAAGTGCAAAGCTCTGCTCTTCCGAAGAGCCGCACACTCGAAGTGCTACTCTCACATCGGAAGTTCTCGCAATGCAGTGAATAAAAAAGAGGAATTCAAGCGTTCTCGAGAGTGCGGAAATCAGACAATCGAATCAAATTACCCATCCTCTCACCCTGCTACACTGTAGCGTCATGCCAACTCTACGAATCAGACCATTCCATGCCGTACATCCCTTTGCCGGAGATGCTCCGACAGTGGCTTGCGTTCCCTACGACGTTGTGAATCGAAAGGAAGCAACGGAAATCGCCCAAGACAATCAAAACAGTTTCATGCGTGTTGTTCGTGCAGAAGTTGATACACCAGAACTAGAAAATCCATATGACTCCGCTGTCTATGAACAAGCACGTAAAAACTACACCCGCCTGCTAGAGAGTGGCGCACTTGTCAAAGATCAGGAACCCGGACTCTACTTGTATAGGCAAATCATGGGTACACACAAACAAGTAGGTCTCGTGGCGTGTTGTCACGTTGATGATTACAACAATGGACTCATAAAAAAACATGAAAAAACTCGGCAAGCAAAAGAAGATGATCGTACAAACCATGTTCTTGGGCTCAACGCAAATTCGGGTCCCGTATTTCTTACGTACCATGGTACGGATACCATAGACAAAATTGTTGAAGATGAAGTCAACAAGCGTCCAATGTTCCATTTTGTAGCAGACGATGGTGTCACACATACAGGATGGAAGGTTGAAAATGAAGCAGCAATCCTTGAAGGGTTTGGAGAAGTGCCTGTCGCGTATGTAGCTGATGGACACCACCGAAGTGCAAGTGCTGCACGAGCTGCACTTGAACGAAGAAATGAAAATCCAAATCACGATGGAACTGAAGAATACAATTGGTTTCTCACAGTACTCTTTCCTGCAAACCAACTCGACATACTTCCATACAACAGAGTGGTTGTTGATCTGAACGGAAAATCCTGCGAGGAATTCCTCGAAGAATTGAAAACCGTTGGAACCGTTGCTCCCTGCGAATTTGCTACACCTCAGCACCGAGGGTCTTTTTGTGTGTATCTCGGAGCGAAGCACGGTGGTTGGCACAACGTCATGATTGATCCACACTCCATTGACGAGGGCAACCCCATTACATCTCTCGATGTAGACATACTACAGCAGCGTGTCCTTACCCCGATCCTCGGGATTGGTGACCCACGAAGTGATACCCGCATTGATTTCGTTGGCGGTATTCGTGGCACTCAAGCGTTAGAGGAACGTGTGAACAGCGAAGCAGCTGCCGTTGCTTTTTCCATGTACCCAACAACAATTGACCAGTTGCTCAACGTCGCTGATGCGGATTTGATTATGCCGCCAAAATCAACATGGTTTGAGCCGAAACTAAGAAGTGGTTTGTTTGTGCACGAACTCGATTAGTGAGAACTTGCAAACTCCTTCAGGAATGATGCAAACCGCTCACATCCCTCAACTGGAAAGGCGTTGTAAACAGACGCCCTCAACCCACCTACAGATCGGTGTCCCTTTAGCCCAGACATCCGGTGTTTTGCCGCTTCATCGATAAAGACTGCGTCGAGTTCTGGCGTATTGCATCGGAACGATATATTCATTCGTGATCTAGAATCTTCACGGGCAACCAATGAATAAAAGTCACTGCACTCTGCGAGTGCGTCATAAATCAGACCCGCTTTCAGCTCGTTTTGCGCTTCGATTGCAGCAAGCCCCCCAGCGTTTAGAATCCATTTAAAGACTTGCCCCATAAGATAGATTCCAAATGTAGGAGGTGTATTGAGCATTGATCCCTTACTCGCCTGAGCTTTGTAATCGAGCATCAATGGGAGCGTCCCATCACATCGATCTAGCAGTGACTTGTGAATAACAACAAGAACTGTGCCAGAGGGGCCGAGGTTTTTTTGCGCACCTGCATACACCATGGAATGCTTTGACCAGTCGATTGCTCTTGAAAACATATCAGAACTCATGTCACCAATTGTTGGAGCAACTGCAGTGGGAACCGATTCAAATCGAGTTCCATAAATTGTATTGTTCGAACAGTAGTGCAAATAGGAAGCGTTGTTTGACAGATTGATTTCTTCATCTGTTGGGCAATGATCGTACTGCGTTTTCGAACCATCGAAGGCCACGTTCACACGCCCAATTTTTTTCGCTTCCTTCATTGACTTCGTTGTCCAAACACCTGTATCAAGATAGTCAGCGACCTGCCCATCTTTTAGGAAGTTCATCGCAATCATTGCAAACTGCAGTGTCGCTCCTCCCTGCAAAAACAGAATTTCAAAATCTTCAGGGATTGAGCCCACTGTTCTACAATCTTCCACAGCTTCTCTGATTACTTTGTCGAACACTGGCCCTCGATGACTGTGCTCACAAATACCGATGCCACTGTCTGCAATGTTCCAAAGGTCTTCTCGTGCCTGTTGAAGGACTGGTTCAGGTAAGGTTGCTGGTCCTGCAGAAAAGTTCAATGCTCGATCAGTTGCGGTTTGTGTCATCGTATTTGTACCTTTACTCGCTAATTGTTGAGGTTGTAGCTGAAAGAACATGAGGATTTTGTAGGATTGCTTGCATGCTATCTTCCGAAAGAGATGCGGAAAGTTGAATTCTTGCACATGCAGCTTCTTCGCCCTGATAAATCACGTTCTCCATTTCTTCTACGTTCACGCTGTCTTGACTTAACACTTCAAAGACATGCGCAAGAACGCCTGGTTTGTTACGGTGCCGTACACACAGCATTGCTTTGGCAGAGGTAGAGGCTGCTCTGTTGACACAATTTTGTACGACACCATCACTGATGTAATATTGCACTATTCTAATTGCCTCGTCTGCGATTGCTTCTTGGGCTTGCTTCGTTGATGCCCCAACATGATGGGTGCCATACACCCCATCGCAAGAAATGATGGCAGGGCTAAACTCTGCATCACCTGTTGTTGGTTCATCAACAAACACATCGAGTCCAACACGTAGATTTTTATTTTCTACTGCTTGTTGTAGCGCTACTTCGTCAACTACTTTTCCACGGCTTGTATTCACAAAGGTAGCACCATGTTTCATCGAGTTGAGAAATGACTCGTCGATGAGTTTCTCCGTTTCTGGAGTAGCAGCAACGTGAACAGATACAACATCTGACATTCTTGCAAGATTGTTCAAACTTTCGCACCAGCCAATTCCAAGATCTGAGGCTTTTTCCTCAGTCAAACTTCTCGACCACGCAACGACGTTCATACCAAAAGCTAGTGCTCTCTTTGCAGTTTCAATGCCAATCCCACCTAAACCAACAATGCCTATTGTCCTTCCGCATAAGCCAGATGCCTTTGCATACTCTTTCTTCCGCCATTTTCCATCACGTAAATCACGTACTTGATCTGGAACACGGCGATCGCATGAGAGAATAAGCGACCACGCAAGTTCCGCAACTGCGATTGAATTTTTACCAGGGCAGTTCGCTACAAAAATTCCAAGTGAAGAAGCAGCCCGAACATCAATCGTGTCATACCCAGCTCCAGCTCGTATGATGACTCCTAGGCTTGGGGCTGCACGCATCATTTCTTCCGTCACTTTTGTTGATCGAACAATAACAATGGATGGGTTACATGATGTAATTGCTTCAACAAGCATGTCATCTTTCAATGAAGGATCGGAAATGACATGGCACCCCATTGCCTTTAGTGTTTCTATACCAGTTTCGCTAAATGAATCAGCAAGAAGCACGATGATTTGTTCTTCATTTTGTTGGTTGCTACTATCTTTTGCAGTTGTAGTTTGTGTTGACATCCCGAGATTCTACCACACGTCGTTTTATAGCGTCTTGTGTAATCGGTCAATGAGCAACTGTGCACCTTCTTCGATCAGTGCAATGACATGAGCAAACCCTTCATCCCCTCCGTAGTAAGGATCGGGCACCTCTCGAGTTGTAGGATGATCAATAAACTCTAAAAAAAGATGGGTTTTTTCTGGATTTGCACCAAGGGACAAGAGGTGATCGTAGTTGTCCTCATCCATACAGAAAATCCAATCAAATGTTTCAAGGTCCGATTTGTTTACCTTTCGAGCCTCCCCGTCGATGCGCTTCTGAACATCTGCTGCAGCTTTTCGCATTCTTCTATCTGGCTTGTTTCCTTGGTGCCAACCCCCCGTTCCTGCAGAATCAAGTATGAATGCATCTTGCAATCCGCGACGTTCTAGCGCAATTCGCGTCAAACATTCTGCTGCAGGGCTGCGACAGATATTCCCCATACAGACAAATAAAATAGAAGTTGGATGATTAGAACTCATTCATATCTTCTTGCAGAACGAATTGCTTTGATGCCAACACCACCAAATATCACCGCAGCAATTGTGTAGATAATCCAAGCTCGTACCTGCCCTGTGATTTGTGCCCAAGCAAGTAAAACACCAACTGTTGCAAAGAGAAACGATAGCCCGTACAGAGCAAAGACTGTTTTTTTTACCGTCTTACACTTTCTTTTAAAAATATGGTGAATATGATTGGCATCTGCTTCAGAAATAGGCTTTCCAGCGAGCTTTCTTCTCGTAATTGCAAGCGCAGTGTCCATAATTGGAAGTCCAAAAACTATCAAACCGGCAATGACCAAGTGTGTCTGCCCCCGTTCTCCTAACAGCAACACCATCACGATACACAAATATCCGATGAGCAAACTGCCTGTGTCTCCAAGAAAAATTGATGCGGGATTGAAGTTGTAGATCAAAAAACCAAGAACGGCTCCAAGAACTGCCAACCCAATGACCAAGTTCGCTCCTAACAGTGTGACGCCATCTAAGCCACGCATTCCAAGCAGATCGATTGGCATCGATTGTTCGAGGTACTCAAGTTGCTCTGGAGTAATCGCATGGATCACAATGAGTGTGATGGCAAGGATACCAATTGCTGTAATTGCAGTAACGCCTGATAGAAGACCGTCTAGCCCATCGATTAAATTAGCAGCGTTGCACGCACCTAAGATAAACATCGCAATGATCACGACACCAATGATGTATGCAGGGGTAATTGGTTCTGCTAGATACCCAGCCAAATCAAACATTGAGAACTCGCTCACGCTTCTAGGGACCCCAATACCGTTCAAGAATCCTTTCGCAACGTTTGTACCAATCCCTTGCTGTGCCATTGCAGCAGCAGCCACTAACTGACCAGCTGTTTTATGCCATGAATACGTACCCCATACATCATCAATGAACCCTGTAAATGCAATTGCAACCATCCCAAACACAATGACGAATGGGACTTGTCGCATCATCATGGGTTGGTCTATAAAACCCGTATAACTGAAACCAATTCCTACAAGAGTCGCAAACAACACAGCGAACCCGCCAAGATACGCGATTGGTTTCTTGTGTAATTTTCTTGCTTCATCAGGGTGGTCGACAATTCCAGCCTCCCTCGCAACCCACCGAATAATTGGTGTACAAATCACAGCCACAACAAAAGACGCGACGAGAATTGGATAGTAGGTTTTGAGTAACAGGGATGTTGACAAATATGGTTCTGTATCTGTTGCCAAAATGAACTGCAAACTCGGCATTACTGCGTTGCTCCTGTAGAAAACGACTCAGCAATTGCCACGATCGTATCTTCTATTGTGAACTGTTTATTCACTTCGATACATGATCGAAGTTTCTGAAGATCTGGTTTCCTGTCTCGCAAATCCTCAAACCCTTGTCCATACACTTCATGCATTGGGACAAATTGTATTTCTGAGTTACTCTCTAGGGTTGAAATAATCAATGCAGCAAGTTCACCAATTGACACAACTTCATCGCTCCCAACATTCACGCATTCCCCGATCGATGCATCCGTTTGCATTAATTTGAGAATCATCGGAACGGTATCCCGCACGTCACAAAAACAACGGGTTTGTGAACCATCACCGTATACAACTAAAGGGTCTCCCTCTAATGCAGCTTTGATAAAACGGGGTACTACCATTCCAAAACCTGCGCGTTGCCGCGTGCCGATCGTATTGAAAAATCTTGGTATCCGGACTGGTAGTCCTTCTTTTCGATACCAAGCTGTTGCAAGATGTTCATCAAGCGCTTTTGAACACCCATATGACCATCTCGACTTTGTTGTCGCTCCAAACACTAAGTCCCCATCTTCTCGCATAGGGAGGGACTCGGATTTGCCATACACTTCGCTCGTTGAAGCGAGTAGGGTTGGCGTTAATCGTTGTGCTGCAAACCGTAAGATCGCTGATGTTTCGTGAATATTCGTTTCGATCGTTCGGATCGGTTCGTCCACAACAAGTTTGACACCAACAGCAGCTGCGAGGTGGTAGATCGCATCAAAAGAAGGGTCAAGGTCTTTGATTTTCTCAGTGACGGAGCCTGTAAGCACTGTTAGGTTTTCATTGTCAATGGGAAGGTTTGACAACAACCCTGTTGAAACATCATCAATCACTGTAACGTTGCAATTTTGGTTTAACAGCGCATCGACAAGGTGAGATCCAATAAACCCCGCTCCACCAGTTACGAGAACTGTGGCGCCTTCATTCTCCGGATTACTTGTAGAACAGTTCGGTTGTTCAAGGGTCATTCGTCCTCGTCACCTTCAGCCTGCTGAGCATAATTCACCATTGCAAGGTAGTTCTTACGGAAATACCCTCCTGTTGTCCCTTTGGCTGCATTGAGCGTTATACCCAAAACTTCACTGCGGCTTTCTGAAAGTTCCCTAAGGACGCGTGCGATTAAGCCACGTTCATCTCGATCACTTCGAACAACGAGCGTGATGGCATCCACGAGATTTGCTAACAAGATGGCATCGCCTGCGACAATTGAAGGTGGCGCGTCAATCAGTACGAGGTCATACGCCGAACGGAGTTGCGCAAGAACACTCTTCATCCGCTCACTTCCAAGTCGTTGGTACAAACGATTTGCTGGTGTGCCTGCAGAGATCACAGAAACACCTGAATCCGTTTTATGTGTGACAGTTTCAAGATCCACACTCCCTGTCAGCAAATCTGCAACGCCCTGAGAGGCATCGTCATATCCAAACATCGATGCTGCACGTGGCCTTCTAAAATTGCAATCAACTACTGCGACCTTCAATCCTGAAGCTGTTGCAGCGACAGCAAAATTGCCAATCACCGTAGTAGTGCCCGCTTCTGGAGCAGCAGCCAAGACAAGCAGGGATTGGTGGGAAGATCGCTGCAATGTGCGGTCGATGCCAGCCCACGCTTGTCTGCAAGATTCCGCAAACACGCCATCACCTTGATGGTACAAAGCCAACTCTGGTGTCTCAATTTCTTCTGGGTCTTCCTCTACATCTGGTAACACACCAGCAACTTTTGCTCCAGGAATGATAAGAACATCACTTGCAGAACGTATCTTCTGATCTGTCAATTCTCGCAGGAACACAATGCCCACAAATGCCGCACAACACAAGAACACCCCTGCAGGAACCATGTATTCAATCTTCGGGAAGGATTTTTCCCTCGGTTCCTGAGCTTGTGTTGCTCTTCGCACTCGGCTTGCATCTGCACGGAGTTTCATTAATCGCAAACTTGCAACAAGCCTTAGATTATCATCGCGTTGTTTTTCAAGTTGTTTTCTAGAGGAAATCATGTGCTCAAACTGGGATTGATCTGAAGCGAGTTCCCGAAGCCCAGCATCTTTCTTTTCGATTTCCTGTTCTGTACTTTCAAGAAGAATCGTCAACTGCTCTTGTCGATCGGATAAATCTTTCAGGCTTGCATTAAGGTTGCGTCGAATGATTTCATCCATTTTTGCAGCAATCTGATCCTCAGTTGCACGGACGGAAACCTCTGCATCAAGCACCTGTGGGTGGGCTGGAGATAAACGCTCTCGAAGCGCACGTAAGTTTGCTTGCAACGCTTCTAAGGTTTGCATTTGACGCGCGATGATTGGATCACGCTCAGCAGAAAGCCTGTCTTCCATTGTGGGCTCAAGTGTGCCATCTAACTTCGCTGCAACTTGCAGATAACTTTGCTGTGTTGAACTTAGGGAAGATCTTGCATTCGTCAGCTCTGTTGTGAGCTGTTGAATCTCAAACATATCTTGAGAGAATCGTGTGTCGTCAAGGGTTGTAATTCCCCGTTTACGGATAAACGCTTGCAACTCATCGTTCACATCTTGGAGCGTGAGCCTGATATTCTCTCCTTCTTCATCAAACAACTTCTCATTTTGTCTAAAAATCTCATTGTCAAGTTCTTTCACTCTTGAAAGATAGGACGCAGCGATTGCATTGAGAACAATTGGAACATCAGAAGCAACATGCCCAGACCAACTGATTCCATAGAGGTTTGTGCCCTTTTTAATGGGAGTTCTCAATTCTTCCTCAAGTTCATCAACGGCATCATCAACGAGTAAGACTCCTGTTACGGGGTCAATAAATGATTTCAGCCAAATTGTTTGGAGCATCGTTCGATCTTGCACCGCTGTTGTCAATATTCCACGATCTCTGATGAGATACACTTGTGTGGCTTGAACTCGCTCAACCGTTTTGTCATTTGAAGTATCAACAGTTCCAATATCTGTTGCTTCTGAAACACCAGGTTTCACTTCGAACATGACATCCGATGTGTAGAGCGGGTAAACCGAGGAAAACAAAAGAAAAGCACCAACACCCAACACGCCTCCAATAATGGTAAAAATCGGAATCCCCTTCCAGTGTCGCCTAAGGACACGAATGGGGTCAATCGCTCTGCCCTTTGGCATTGGTCGATTGGGTGTTCCGACTGCTTTCATGGTTTGGGGTGCTGGCATGGTGCTCGATCCTTTACGTCCCTTGTTGGCCTACGGCTGCTTGTGTCTTTCGAATATCGTCCTTTACGGCACTAATTCTGTCTAAAGTGTGCTGATCCGAGGCAAGTTCCTCCGCGAGTCGGAGTTGCCCTAGCGCTTCTTCATACGCGCCCCTATCTCTAACCACCTGCGCAGTATGGAGATACGCCAACGCTGTCTCTCCATATTCGAGTGATCTTTGTAAAAATCGCTCGCCCTTTGCTCGTTGCCCATTTTGAATGTAACTCCAACCTAACGCATCAAGGACTTCTGGGGAACGGGGTTTCACACTACGGGCACGTGTTGCAAGCACGATCGCTCGCTCTGGTTGTTCGAGTCCACCTGCGTAAAGAAGCGCAAGCCTAGCCATCGCTTCGGCGTTGGCTGGGTCAACTTGAATCAAGTAATCAAGCGTTTCTGCTGCTTTGGTTTCATCGCCGGTGAGTTCATACAATTTGGAGACGGTGTCAATGATTGAAGGGCTCCTAGGTGAGAGCTTGGCAGCATCTCGCGCGATCTCTAGCCCCTCCACAGGTTTGTTGAGATAGACACCAACAACATACGCAAGGTTGTTCAATACGAGGGGAGATCGGGGAAACTCATCGTTTAGTTTACGAAACACTATGCCACCCTCTTCATACCGCCCTTTCTCAACAAGAAATCCACCCTTTCTCATCAGGGAACCAATCTTGTCATCATCGTTTGCCTCAGGATGTGCATACACTTGGTCTAGTATTGCAATTGCTTTGTCAAGGTTCTCTTGTTCACACTGGTACCAATACATCGCAATCCCCATCAACTCAAGCGGTGATGGGTCATCGCCAATACGCTCATGGATGAATGTTTCACCTGCCTCAGGATTTTCTGAGTAGATGAACGCTACATTTAAAAACCACGGCAAGAGTGCTTGATCCGAGATCCATTTGTTTCTAATCGCGTTTTGGTATCCATTCCATGAATTTTTCATTGCAATCTCAGCATCCCGTTGCTGCCCAAGTGCCTGCAGAGATTTTGCTTCAATGGATTGAACGATTGGGTGTTGTTTTGAAAGTGGACCACGGGCCATTTTCAGTAGATCTCGGTGGGGCAGCTCTTGGTCAGTACGCGTGAGGTTATCAATGACGAAAACCGATTGCACAGAGGGCTCAAGTGAGATCGCTTTGAGATACGCTTCACATGCAGCTGCGCGATCATCATTGAGACGCATATGAAGATTCCCCAAACTTTGATGCCAAAGTGGAGATCTCGGGTTGGCGGACACACCATCGGTAGCCACTGCAATGGCTTTATCAAAGTCATCTGCATCAAGATGTGCTTCGATCAATGTATTCCGTATCCGATTTGCTTCGGGTTTACTCATAAGGAATGAATCGAGCTCTTCAATTGCACGGCGTAATTGGCCATCAGCTTGCAGGACATCTGTTCGAACGATTGCAAAATCTTCTGACCCTTGATGAAATTCTGAGCCACGGTCTGAGACTGCAATAGCCTCAGTAAGGAGTTCCTTGTTCTGCGTGAGTGTATACTCGTTGATGAGCGTTTTACAAAGTAACAAATATGGGATGGGATTTTTTTCGTCGGCTTCGAGTGCTTTTGCAAGTGCTAGACGATATAACTCCAATTCTGTTCGAGCGTTTTGCATTTCACCTTGAGCAAATTGAATTTCACCCTTTCGCTGATGAATTTTTGCTTGAGCCATAGATTTAGAATATTCGATGTTTGACCCTTTAAACGCTACCTCTGTCAGTGCAGACTCTGCTTCTTGAAAACGGTTTAACCTAATGAGTGAATCAATCCAGTTAAAATAGACCAATGAGTTGTCAGAGACTTTTGCTGCTGCTGCAAGTTCCTTGTTTGCTCGCTCATAATCTAGCCCAGATTGCAGAAGCAAATAGCCAAGCGCGGCACTCACTTCTAACTTCTCGCTTTGTGATCCAAGTGCAGCCTCAAGCATGGTTCTCGCTTGTTGGGGCCGCTGTGAATCCACCAAAAAATTCGCGACAGCGATGATCACAGTTGTGTATTCGTCACTACCCTCTTTTCTTTGGATGTACTGATCCAACACTTCGGAAGCGTCATCCAAACGACCCCGCTCTCGCTCGATCGCTGCATGTGTTAACGCAGAATTGAGATCTGTATCTGGGTCTTTTTTCACTTCTTCAAGAATTGTGTCAACAAGATTTAGCCAGGCTGTTTTTTGCTTTAAGATCACAGTTTGTTTCTGAGCTGTATTCAGTGCAGACCATGCGTTGAGCGTAAATTTTGAAGTGCCGCTTTCATTCAAAATCAGTTCTCTTGTTGGATTTAACTGTACTAGAAACAAGGCGTACTGAAGCGCATTATGACGATCACTTGGTTGCAACTCATATCTCGCCGCTCTTGTATGTAAAACATCTGCTTTACTCCCGTGTTGTGCTTCTATATTCAGCCACATTTCGGTCAGTTGATTATCTGAGGGAAAAGTGGCGTGTGCATCTTGTGCAACACGAAGAATTCTTTGTGAATCTGACGAAGCGCGTAACAACGCTCGGAGATAGAGACCAACGGCAGCACGATCGGTTGGGGACAAATCATACGCTTTGCTAAATGCTGCAAGGGCTTCATTTTGAATTTTTTGAACCTGATAGACTTGACCAAGTAACTTCCATGATTTGGAAGAGTAGGGAAACTCTGAAACCAACACCTGGGCACCATCTCTCGCGTTTTGATACAGCGTAATCTGTTCTTGACTCTCGGGTTCTGATTCTTGAGCCTGACGCAACAACAGACGAATTTCAGCTGAGCCCACAATGAGCGCATCTACATCGAGGGTTTTCGCTTGTTCGAGAAGTGTCTTGGCTCGATCGAACTCTTTGTCTGTTAGTGCCGATTCAAACTGCACCAAGAGTATTTGCTCCTTGTCACCATCACCCTCGAGAGCAAGTTTTTGATATTCCAAACTCTCGGCTTTTGCGCGGTCACTTAACTCTTGTGCTTTCTTTGCATCTTCCTCCTTGCCCATCGCACGCAAACGAGCTGCTGCCATTGCTTGCTTCGTCGAAAAATCGAGCAGGACAGAAGCTGTTTCGGAATGTTTATTATTTTCTTCTAGATCACTCTCTTCAATCACCGCGATGATTGCTTCAATTCGATCCTCAGAAAGTAACAGAATTTTCAGTTGGGCCAACTGTTTTGAATCTGGATTAAGCGCGATCGCCTGATCAAGATAATCGATCGATTTTTCTTTCTCTCCTACTGCGTCGTATCCCATTGCGAGCGCGTGATACAATCGCGAATCAGGTTCTGGGGTTGCGTCAATTGCTGCTTGGATCGTTGCGATCGCTTCTTCTGTATTCCCTTGCGAGATCTCCTGCTCAAATGCAGCAATAGCTTTGATAGTCGGAGTTGCAAACCGGTTCTCATCATTGGGTGACTGCAACGCTAAATTTTCTAACATCGCGAGAATATCTGGAGAATTCTCAACTACCTCGTCTGGCAGCATTGACAACGTAGCGAACGCCTCGTCATATTCTTTTAGTTCTATTTCTACTTGAGCCTTTAAATAAACGTGGAATGGAGTTGGGCGGTACTGAATTGCTTCAGAAAAACGGTCTTTTGCAAGACCAAGCGACTGAGCATCTTGGTGAGACATACCTGCTTTTCGATAGACTTCAGCAGTAGATTGGGGGAAGGGGTACCTTGAAATGAGCTCTTCGTATTTTGCAGCTGCCTCACGAGTCCTTCCCTCAAGCAATGCAAGGTCTCCATCGGCTTCTAAAAGCAACGCATTGGTCAAATCACCCGAAACGTACTCTTTCACAACATCTCTTCGGTGTACCGCTTCGGCAATGTTTGCCTCTTTTTCTATTGGGTCCGTTGCCTCCATACCGTCCACCCAAGCGATCTGGAACAAGATGCTCGCAGCCTGTGGGCGGAGAAGGAACTGTTGGATCGACAAAACACCAACTGGTTGTTGCGGCGCATCTAAAACGAGTGTCGCTTGTTCCTTGGCGTCTTCTACGCGGCCTTGTTCAAAGAGGAGACCCGCATACTGATACCGAAAAGTAAAGTTATCAGGGTGTTCTTCTAAAAATTGCTTAAACACACCCAACGCTAACTTCTTCCCCTCTGAACCACTACCCTGCAACACCCCCACCACATTTGCCGCTTGTGCTTCATGCAAGGAAGGGTCAAACGTCGCGATAATCGTGTCAACTGCGTTGGTAGCATCTTGTTGTGCTTGCTCCACTTCTTGCGTTGTAAATGTACCTGGTTTCTTTTGATTTTCTTCTAGTATTTGTTGCCGTCTTAGAAGAACTTCTTTCGCGTAGACCAGTGCCATCTCTAATGAGTCCCCTGCGTTTAAACGAGCATCCTGCATCGTTTGGTCTGCAATCAAGCGGTTCTTTTCAGCCTGTGCATTCCTTCTTTGGGTTACAAGGTTGTAGTACACCGCCATCCGTCCGTGGGCAAGTGCACTCCATGCCAATTCATTGCCAGGATCACTCTCAAGTGCTTCAAGTAGATCCACCTCTCCTGGAAACCGGATGTTCCCATCATCATCGATTGTGTCTGTCATCGCATTATCATCAATCTTTAAATGCGTCAGTCCACGATAAATCAACGCTTCATACCGCCTTGGGTGATCTTCTGGCAATCGATCTAAAGCGAGATCAGCCACATTTTGTAATTGGCGCCAGTAGACAAGATCACCTGTCTTCTGCGCAGTATTGTGTAACTCATACAGCAATGCGAATTGTACATCTGCATCAGTCGAGTTATAGCGAGCTTCATGAATGAGTGTAGAAATGTACTCCCCATAGAGAACTTTCGCTTCATCGAGTGTTTTTGGTGTAATTGCCAAGGTTGCTTCTTGCAATTTATCGATATGAGATAACACAGCAGGTTCTTTTTTTACTGCTCTCCCATACATTTTCCTCGCTTGCTTGAAGGATCCTTCTGCCATCAACGCATCGCCAGCTGTAATGTTTCGCTCAGCTCCACGATAGACGTTGATAAACCAAAACCCCCCAACAATGGCAAGGGTGAATACAGAAATCGCGACAACAGCCGTTATCAACTTTTTGTTTGCTTGCGCTTTCTTCTTTGATTTCAAATTTTTCGTTTTCTTAGCCATCGGTTTGACAACTCCTCATCATCGTTTATGCTTTATTTGCTCTGCAGTTTCGATACTTCGACCCAATCTGGTAGACATGACATGATATCTGGCAGCAATACGGTGGAAAGATCGGACACAGTTGATTGAAAATCTTCGAGGGTAAAACTTTGAGTACCTCGAATAGTAAATTGAATTTTACAGTAGTAGGCAAACTTTGAAGATGGATCAAACGCCAACAATCGGATGTTTTCTGGATAGGCTGTCGCTCTTCCATTTGCAACAAAAAAATACCCAGCAAAGACATGATCGTCTCCGAATTCTGGATGTGAAAATTCTGTCGTTCGCAGCTCGAATTCGCCAAGTGGCATATAGATCTTTTCTTCTTCTCCCGAGATGCGATTTGTTTTAACCACATATGGAAACGCCGCTCCACTTTCTGAAAAATCTGCATCATAGTCCCACAATTCTTCTCCAACTTGAATGGGGATGTTGATCGGTTCTGCAGTGAGTGGAACAAAGCCACCTGCCACCATGCAGCGATCTGGAACGTGCGGGATTGCGTCAATCTGTCCCGTGTAATATGCAATGTGAAGTTGAACCATCGGGATCGAACGAGTTTTGTCAACATAGTTTCTACTGAGATACATATCAGTCCCGAGCGCTTCTACTCCCGCCTTGTCAAACCGCACATCTTTTCCAGCAGATTTCCATGTGTTGAGTTTTGTTGGTATCACTGCAAGGTCATGTCTTGGATAGACTGCTTCTTTGCGGAGATAAACGTTCAGCGCCTGAACGCCGACCTGCAATCCAACTGCTGAAGTTGCAAGTAAGCCAATAACAAGTACAAAACCAGAGACCGCTGAGTACCCAAACGTTATTGTATTTGCAGTTGTTGGTTCTTCCTCATCAAATGGCTCCTCGATGAAAATGTTTTTCAACAACCACACGATCCCTAAGTAGATGAGAAATGCGGGGATGAGCCAAAGGGTTCCCACAAATGTGTGAAAATCCCCAGTAGCAAAACCACTGTCAGCGATGCTCAACAATCCAAGTGTAACAACACGGAGAATATTTACGAACACTGCTGTTGGTAGAGCAAAAATGACCAAAACAATCCGTTGCCAAAGATGAGGAAGGCTTGTGTACGCCATCGCGACACCAAGGGCAAAGAATGCCATCAGCATACGCATACCGGAACACGCTTCAGCGATGTTCAGTGGATAGAACTCCCCGTCGTACAATATTTCTAACGTGTTACCAGCTCGTGTTACGTCAAGCCCAAGAAAAGACAGGCCATAATACGAACCGATCGATGCGATGTCCTGCAACTCAAATGTGACAACTTCCATTAATCGGTCAGAGATTGTCTGACCAAAAACGATGAGATAGAGCAATGGGAACCAAAGATATCGCATCGGCTTCCACCCAAACAGAAACAACACGATCCCAACAATTGCAGCGCTAACTCCAAAGCCCATCAGGTTGTGATGATGCATTGCAGTTGGACCGAGTGCACAGAGGGTGTACCACGCTAATCCTAATAGGAGCAGGACAATGCCAGACCATGCTCGCGTAAAAGGAACCGCAAGAATTCGGTCTCTACAAAGCCAAACAAAGTATCCCGAGATAAACGGAATGATCAGCGTGTGCCCCCAATCCGCTTGTTGCTTGATTGCAAAGAGAACTTGCCGTTGTAGGAAATCCCAAAAAATCCAGATAAATGCAACTGCTAGTACCGCACTCCACAACAACAATTTTTGCGTTGAGGGTGTTTGGATTTCTGCATTTGTGGAATCACTTGTCATAAACGTTGTAGATCGTCTGTTGGATGCGTGTGCTTCAACACAAATGTAGAGTTCATAATTGGATATTGTTGCCAATGAATAGGACGTACCTGAAGTTCAAACAACATTAAAACCCTGATCTTGGTGGAGCACCAAATACATCGTTGCCAAAGTTGCGATCAAGTAGGAAACCAAAGCCGTAGGAAGTTCTAAAGCCGTTACGAATGATTGCCATGGGAGTTGATCCCCAATCTGTCCCAACACTGATGAGATCATCAGCACGTAGGAAAATATCTGGCTCGGTTTTTTGCATGATTGCAGCGAGATTCAAGGTCACGGTCGCTTCAAGATTATCCCCGATGCGTCTTGTCAAACTAACTTTTTCTGGCTTTGCGGTAGGCCCAAGCCCACCAGCTGCAGCGATCATTCTTGCGAGTGTCAATCCTCCGGTTGCAGGCAGTTGGAACACGCCCGGTCGTGCAACAGCACCCCTGAGATACACATTGCCCATTGGCGAAGATGCCACGTAGATTCGGTCATCGGGACGAACAACGATGTTGTAGGAACTGTCACCGTTTTTCAACCTCTTCCACGGAATCTCGATGATGCGTTCAAGAATCACTTCAGGAACAGCTGTGTCTGTATCTGGGCTCGCGACATCCGCATGTTTCTTTTTGGATTTGTCACCTCCGGAATCGACAGCAATCCATTCATCACGCTCAGGAACATAAATGAATGCTGGAGCAGCGTCTGGAATACGAGAAGATGGACCCATCAAATGATCGATATCAACTGGAGGTTTCTTAGAGGCTCGGGTTGGGATCAAATCATCAACATCAAGCAGTTCATCTGGGTCGCCTAACAAAATCCCTGGAGAAACTGATTGGAGTTCTGTCTCCCCAGATGTTGGCGCTGGAGTTGGATCAGATTGATCTGTATCAACGAGAAGGTCTGAAACATCGAGCGGTTGCTCTGAGCCTGAGTTTCCACCTGTCGAGTCTTTTTGTTCTAACTCGTTGTGAGGTACTACAGGTGGTGGATCGAGAGGCGCATCAGATGAAGGATCTGGCGCATTCGATTGTGGCGAACTTGCGTCAGCACCGATATCAAGTTGTTTGATAAGGTCTTCGATGCTCAGGTTTGTCTCTGTGTTTTTTGGGGCAGAAGAACCCTGATGAAAATCTGGATTTTTAGGAGTACGTGTTTCGGCATTCTTGTGTCCGTGATCAGTTTCCCACGAAGGAGTTACTTGATCGTGTAAGGCAAGTTGACGAATCACATAGATCTTCTTCGTCGTTTGTGGTACGCCCCCAGCAAGTGCGAGTGCATCGACGAGACGTAGGTTTGGTTGCGTCAGTGTAAACACACCCCATCGTTGTAACTCTCCATACATCGTATAGGTAAACGCTGTTGAATCTGCCATACTCACTTGCACACTCGGGTGTGTCATCAACACCTTGCCTAGTTCTTCAACGAGTGTATCTTGGAACTCTTGTTGCGTAAGACCAGCTGCTAAGACATCGCCAACTTCTGGCACACGAAAATACCCACTTTGATCAACCCTGCGAATCACAGGGTGAATTTGTTGGGAGTTGTACAACCCGTAGATGTCAGCCGTAACAGTATCCCCTGGGGCAATTCTGTATGTGAGATCTACTGGCATGAGATCCTCTGCCGTTACTCTTGAGAGTTCACCACGTTGCAATGGCTCTTCAATAATGTCAATACGATCGAGAATTGGAATTGTTGTTGGTGTGGGCTTGTAATACCCTGCTGCAGCCGGATCTCCCATCCAAGCATTCGCATTACAACCAGACATCAACAGTACTGATGTGATCGATAGTACGGCTAGGAGTAACGTTGTTGCAATTGCTCTTTTTCGCATGGTCTTCCAGTCAATTTGGACCTTACTGAGAAGGTCACCTTATAGTCGTCCATGGAGGCATATTGCCACCATGCCATCAATATCGCAGATGGTATCGGACTTTATCGTCCAAAGAAGGGCGATTGGTTGAGATCGAAGAAGCATTGCTAGAATACAGATCTATGTCCTCTTCTCACTCCGAACCAATCCCCTGCAAGAAAGAAAATCTCGACGTTCAACCTGCAAGACATGAGCGACTCTTAGGTGGTGATACGACGAGAAGTACAAGAAGTTCAGCACTCGTAGATTTAAGTGGACACGTACTCAACAATGCGCGTGCACAACACTTGTCCCAACCAAGAAAACCGAGTTGGATCAGGGCAAAAGTCCCTGGTGGAGTTGGATATGAGACGATGCGCCACACTATAGAATCCCATGGCCTCTCGACCGTTTGCCAAGAGGCTTCCTGCCCTAATATCGCCGATTGTTGGGCAAGAGGCACTGCGACAATCATGATTCTTGGTGATATATGCACCAGATCGTGTGGATTCTGTAACGTTCGAACAGGGAAGCCGCTCCCGCCCGACCCGAATGAACCAGAGAATGTAGGGAAATCAGTCGCCCAAATGGGATTAAAGCACATTGTCATCACATGTGTTGATCGAGATGATCTCCCCGATGGGGGGGCGAAGATCTGGGCTCAAACAATCAATGCGTGTCATCTTCATGCACCAAACACCTCTGTGGAGGTACTCGTAGGCGATTTCAGAGGGGATCAATCCGCGTTACGAACAGTAATCGATGCAAAACCAGAAATCCTCGCACATAACCTAGAAACAGTCCCAAGAATGCATCGGGCAGTACGACCCCAAGCAACGTACGAACGGTCAATGCGTGTCCTACAACAGATCCAAGATTCAGGTCTCGTCAGTAAAACTGGCATCATGGTCGGAATTGGAGAAACAGACGAAGAGGTCATTTCCTTACTCCAAGACGTCCAAGAGCGAGCAAAAACCGAGATCATCACGATCGGTCAATACCTCCAACCGACTAGAAATCATCTCCCTGTCGATCGATGGGTGCACCCAGATCAATTCAAAAAATATGAAAAAATCGGCATAGAACTCGGGTTTCGAGTAGTCGAGTCAGGCCCCCTCGTACGAAGCTCGTTCCATGCGGAAGAGCAAGTGCGTGCACTTGAGGCCCATCCCCAAACTGAATAACCCGACTTTTGCCGTAAAACGTTGCCATATCAACCTTTAGACCACTCTTCTACTGGTCGATGAGGGGTGCATGATCCACGATACAGCATTTCAAAGAACCGACGCGGCAGATGTTGAGCACCGTTGTACAGCACGCCAAAACTATCAGGGTGAAGCCATTTTGCGATGGAGCCACGATTTTGGCACACCTGTTCGGTATCAGGTCGTTGACCGCAGCGAGGGCGGCATCCGAATTGTTTCTCAGTTACCCCTTACAGAAGGGATGACAGGGGTGATCACACGCTATCTACCAGAAGGCACACCGATCAACCAACCAATAATGGTCGCGTGGGCAAGTTCAACCCCCGATGATGATGGGTATCACTGCGGAATCTGGTTTTTCGGCACACCATAATCGAGACGAACTGTATGCTCCGCGAGCCTCCGGCTCAATGGACGGAGGCTCGCGGGGGAGAGAAGGAAGGAAAAAGAGAAAGGAGAGAGGAGAGTTTCTGAAGGTGGCTTTGTCACCACTAGTACGACAATACCCACAAACAGAGTTCTTTTCATTTTTAGCAATTTTTATTTTTTTGAGCAACAATGCCCGCTCATTGATTCTCTTTCTGAATGAGCGGAGTGCTCATTCCTTACAGACAGGAAGTCGCCCATGATCGCCGACACATCTCCAATTGGCCGTATTGGCCCCCCCTCACTACCTCAGAGGGCTCAAGAACCACAATTACGGCTTCAACGTGATCTGCAACCAGATCGCCTTCGAACTTTTTTTTCTAATTTGTCTTGGACTGATCGGCAAATTCTTGCCCTTCATTTCGCTGAAAAACTCTCCGCATGGGATATTCACGTCGCACTCAATATGTCCATGACCGATGTGTTGTGCAGAATTCAGCGACTTCGAAAACTAGCCCTCGCATCCATTCAAGCAGGTCGAGGTCGTTGCAATGCAAGTTTGTCTATGCGTTAGCCTTCTGCACCACTCTTCTCTACAATGAGTAAGATGGCAGAACTCCCAATTGATCTTCGTAGCGATACCGTTACCAAACCGACGCCTCAAATGCTTGATGCTATGCGATCCTCCCCTGTAGGTGACGATGTATGGGGAGATGACCCAACAACGAATGCTCTTCAGGAGCGGTGTGCTGCGATGTTTGGAAAAGAAGCTGCCTGTTTTGTTCCTTCTGGGACGATGGCGAATCAAACAGCAATACGAGCTCAAACGCAACCAGGTGATGAGATAATCATTCATCAAGAAAGCCACATTGTTCGGTACGAGGCTGGAGGTGCTGCTGCGTTGAGCGGATGCAGTTTCGCAACCACAAATGGAGATCGTGGTTTTTTTACAGGTGATGATGTGACAGCGCTCATTCGTGATGATGATGATCATTTTGGTCTGTCAAAATTGGTCTGTCTCGAAAATACACACAACCGAGGTGGTGGATCAATATGGCCATATGAACAACTTTGTGAAGTCTGTGAAACAGCGCACGCCAATGGCTTACGAACGCATCTCGATGGTGCCCGAATTTGGCATGCAATTGTCGAAACTGATCTTGATGCCCAAGCGTGGGCTACGCCATTTGACACAGTTTCTGCATGCTTTTCGAAGGGGCTCGGATGCCCTGCTGGGTCGATCGTCGTCGGGGACAGAGAAACAATCCATAAAGTAAAAAGATTCAGAAAACAGTTTGGTGGAACCATGCGGCAAACTGGATATCTCACAGGTGCTGCGAACTATGCCATCGATCACCATATTCAACGGTTGAAAATTGATCACCAACATGCCAAACGCATCGCTCAACGGCTCAACGCATGTACTGGAATCTCCTGTGACCTAACCACGGTTGATTCAAATTTAATTTACTTCAACGTTGACCCTCTTATTGGAGATGGACCCACCTTTTGCCGACAATTGTGGGACAAGGGTGTTTTATCTGAAGCCCTCGATCCACAGAGCGTTCGATTTGTCACACACCTCGGTATTACGAGTGAACAAATCGATCGGGCTTTGGATATTGTGAGTTCACTATGCAGTTAATGTTCAACCTCATTCTTACGCTCACCATCACCCAAGCAGCTTCTGCTGTGGTCCATCGCCAAACGATAGAGTGGAGTGACATCAATACAAGAGAAGTTGTCAAATGGGAAGGTGATACTGCAATTCTAGCTCAAGGTGCAGCGATGACAGAACTGCAATGCAAAATTCTCATCGACCCAATGAAAGTTGAGCGAGCGATCGATTCGTTTGGTATTCCAGAAGCTTGGACAAAAATTTCATACCGATCACAAGAAGAACTCAAACAACTCCGAATTGAGTTGCGTGATAAAGCTGAAAAACATGGCATAGAAATGAGCCCCGATGGGAATCGCTTTAGTGTGGATTACAACTGGGTCGTTCAAAATAGCATTGGGGATCTTCGAGTGATTGCAAACACGATACGTAGCACCGCAAGGAGAAAGGGGTATCGAACTCGCAGAGAGCTTGTTGGTGCAATTGCATCGTTTGTACAAGAACTCACATACCAACTTCCACCTGAATTTCGAATGAACGATGAAGGGGAAAAAATTCTCACCGCTGGTGCCACGATGCCACTTGAAACCCTTGCAAACGAGCGAGGTGATTGTGATACAAAAAGTTTGTTGTTCGCAGGTTTAGTGCGATCTATTTCTTTGATTGACGTTATTTTTGTAGCCACAGAAGACCATCTCTTCGCTGGCATTCGTATGAATCCATCTCAACATGATCATTTCATTCGTCACAAAGGAAGATCTTGGATTCTGATTGAACTCAGTGATTCATGGCCGATTGGACATGTTCCTCAAAATCATTTGAATATCATCAAGCAAGGTGACTACCGCGTGATTGATATCGATTAACCTCTACGACAGGGTTTCCACAGAAAGCACATTGATCACATGCACATCATTCATTACTTCCCTACGACCCGTTTATCCGAGGGGGGCACTGTTCGTGCTGCGATTGATTTTTGCACGGTGCTTGCACACCTCGGTCATACTGTTACTTGGGTTACTTGCGATGATTCCGATGTACCGACCCCATGGAAAAAAGGTGAAGGAACATTTCCAACAGTCAAGATGATTGGTCCATTGGGTGCAAGCAAGCGGCTTACGAAGGAACAGCTCCGTACGATTGAACAACTCTCAAGAGAAGCAGATGTTGTGCACATTCACGCAATGTGGGATCTTTCCAACCCTCAAGTTGCAAAAGTTTGCAAACGGACAAAGACACCGTGGGTGTTGAGCATCCATGGGATGCTCGATGACTGGTCAATGAACCAGCGTAAACTCAAAAAAGTTGTGTACTTGGCAACTGCAGGAAAAATCCTTGTACGTGATACTACTGTGTTCCACACCACCGCAGCTGAAGAAAAGAGACAAGTTAAAAAATGGTTAAAGCATGACAACATTTCTGTGATCCCCTGCATCATAGACCTTGCGCCGTACCAAACCGTTCCAGATCCACAGCTCGCAATCGATGCATTCGGTCAATCTGAACTCCCCACTGCCCTATTCCTTAGTAGGGTTCATGAAAAAAAATCGATCGAAACCCTGATTGATGCAACAGTACTTCTAAAAGAACGCGGAACTCCGATCCGTTTGCTTGTCGCTGGAACTGGAGAGGCATCATATATCGAAACACTCAAACTCAGAGCAGAACAATCTGGAGTGGAAGATTTTGTTACGTTTCTAGGGATGGTTGTTGGCGAGTTGAAACTTTCCCTCTTTGCGATGGCCGATGTTTTTGTACTGCCAACACAACAAGAAAATTTTGGACTGGTGTATCCTGAAGCAATGCTCTGTGAAACACCGGTTGTAGGCACAAAAGGCACCGACATTTGGCGTGAGCTTGAAGAAGGTGGAGCGATCATTGCAAATCGAACACCAGAAGCATTCGCTACCGCAATTGCCTCCGTAACTTCAGACAAGGAATTGGCGAATCGTTTGGGCAAACAAGGCCGCACAAAAATGTTAGAGTGGCTTGACTCTGATGTCGTTGGCAAGCAGTGCGAGAACATGTATCGTGAAGCGATCAGCGCACGTTGAACGTAAATACAATTTCTCTTGTTGCAGGAACATTTGATTCCCAAGGTCGGAGGTACCGAAACGTGAGTGTGGCCGACCCTTTTTTGCGCGCTGCAAAAGTCCAATGCGTCACACCACCTGCGCCTATTCTTCCACTCGAGTGTGCCAAGTATTCTTTTGACTTTTGCGTCACAATCCCGCTTGGCTCGATCTGCAGTTCCCACTCATACCCTGTTGTTGGATTTGATTGCAACTCAACAGTAAACAAGCGGTTTGGTGCAATCGTAATCGCTTGGACAGCATCAGCTGACGTGAAGGGTCGAGTAATTTTGTCTTCTTCGGTCTTCGACAAGGTAGAACAACTCATCAACAACAAAAGCACCGCGGGTATGAACATCTTGACCATGTGAGCAGGATACCTAGAAGTGAATCTACGTGTCGAGCGGTGGAGGAACTTTTGAGCCGTGTGGATCAATTTTTGCGTCTCCAAGTTGCAATTCCATCTCAGAGGTTGTCACGTGTTCTAGCCGCTGAGCTGCTTGGTGCAGTTGATGCGTATCTTGAGGAAAATGTACATCAAGATAGGATTCCCAAAGCCGATGCGCCCGCACGATTGACGATGCTTCTTCTCTGCCACAAGAAGTCAGTGTCAGACGATTGCCTTCACTCTTTACACTTCCACGCTTCACTAACTGCCGCAACGCCGTTCGTATCGAAGTGTTTGGGATACAGAGAGCATCACATAATGAGACTTTTTCATTGCTCTGCCCCCTCTCTTCAAGGCGCCATAGAACGCCCAAGATATCTTCACGAATCACATCTTGCCGAACATGCTTCCGACGGATTGCTGTTGCAACAAGTCCATGCGAAGGTGAAAACATCCATGCAATCAGAAATAGAAATCCTACGACCACCGCCATAGATCCCGCTGTACTTGTCCCAGAGAATCCAAACAATGGAGGAATTGCAATTGCAGAAAGATGTCCACCAACTGCTCCAATCGTTGCAACGATCACTGCAAGCACAAACAGCATTCCATATCGATCAGTAAGCAGATACGCTGTCGCAGCAGGGACAATCAACATGGCGATGACGAGGATACTTCCAACAGTTTCAAATGCAGCAACGGCGGTTGCAGCAGTCATTGTCATGAGCAAATAATGCATCGTGCTAGGGCGTATCCCCTGCGCCATAGCAAGATCTGGGTCAAAGGCTGTGATTTTAAGCTCTTTGTAAAAAATCAAAATAATCGTTGCATTGAATAGAAGTGCGATCCCATTCACAAGGGCGGCGCGGGGCAGAGACCAAGACCAAAGTGTGACTTGATCGAAATATGCAAACTCAATTGCTCCATAGAGAACACAATCAGGATCAATGTCGACATGGTCAATCGCTTGACGCATCAGAACGAGCCCAAGAGCAAACAGCACCGTGAAGACGATGCCAATTGCTGCGCCTGTTTCAATCCGGCCGATCGTTTCGATACCTTGTACGAGAAAGGCGGTGATGATTCCAATGAGTATCGCGCCGATAAGCATGGCTGTTGGTTCACGACTCCCTGTAATCAAAAATGCAATCGCAATTCCGGGCAATACTGTATGGCTTATTGCATCGCCCATAAGGCTCATGCGCCGTAAAACAAGAATGCAACCGGGTAATGCGCAGGCAGCTGCGCACAGCACCGCAACAATACAAATCCAAGTGTCTATTGGAGACCAACTCATGCGTGTGCTCCAAGCGGATGTGGACTTTGGATCTCTTCAGTGCCAAGAAGTTGTTCAAGTTGTTCGACCATGCGTTCCCCCAAGACGTGCTCGATCATGTCTGCATCTCGATCAACATGGTTCGGGGCAATATCTGCAAAATTTATAAGATACACCTCCCATAGCCTGTGATTTCGAACAACTCGAGCTGCTTCAAGTGTACCCTTGGGCGTCAACTGGAAACCATCTTTCTTGGAAATCGCGAGACCCTTTCGTTCTAACATTCGAGTTAATCGAGCAACCTCTCGCCTCGACCACACCCTGCAACCGACAAGTTGATCAATCGTATTCGTACTGCGGTCATGCTCCGCTTCATACATCGCTCTAAGAATATGTTGTTTCGCAATCCTGCGATTCAAAGCATGCAATCGCCAGTACCGGACAACGATCCCATTCACTGGTCCAAAGATACAACTGAATACGAACCACCCCCCACATACAAGCACAATGATTGGACCAGTGGGCATCCTAGGAACAAGTGCGCTCACCACTCCACCTGCCCATCCTCCAAGACATCCGATGATTGCAGAAGCTATCAACAGTCTCCCAACAGTGGTACACCAATACCTTGCGGAAGCTGCGGGAACGATGAGCATCGCAACAGCAAGTACAAGTCCAACAGATTGAAGCGAGAGCACAGTGACAACTGCAACGAGCGTCATCAACACGAGATCTAATCGAACAACCGGCCAACCTTGTGATGCACCATGTTGTTCGTCGAAACAAAGAGATGTGAGTTCTTTTCGCAAGAGCGAAACGATGATTGCTGCTGCAAATGCCACAATTGCGATCACTGTCGTATCACGTGCAACCATCGAGGCTGCTTTTCCAAAAATGAAGCCGTTTAAACCAGCGGAATTTCCACTAGGCATTTCTGTTGCTAACCGCAATAAACAAAGTCCAAGACCAAACAAGACGCTCAGCACGATGCCGATTGCTGCATCATCTTTGAGTCGAGTAGTGCGGCGAATTCCAAGAATGAGCAACACTCCAATACAACCAAACACAAACGCTCCGAGCAAAAGACCAAACATCGACTTCCCCTGCATCCCGAGAGCGACCATCACGAGAAATGCGATTGAAATACCTGGCAACGTAGCGTGGCTTAGTGCGTCTGCAGTGAGTGCACGTTTTCTCAATAGCAAAAATGTACCAACTAAGCCTGTGGCAATTCCGAGTGCCATCACTCCAAGGATCACAACGCGCGTATTGTAATCCTCGAGTAATAAAACACGCCAAACTTGTTCAGCAGTCGGAAGAACGAACCCCGAGTCTGCGATGGAATGCCCAATATTCAATGTACTCTCGACTACCTTGCAAGTAAACCAGCGGCTTGATCAAGCAGTGTAAGTCTGCCGCCATACGTTTTTTTTAAGTTCTCTTCTGTAAATACTGTGGCAACGCTCCCGTGCGACACAACTCGCATGTTGAGCATAATGACATGATCAAAATATTCTGCCACTGTTTGAAGGTCGTGATGTACGACAATGACTGTTTTTCCTTTTGTCCTCAATTCGCGTAACACAGCAACGATCGCACGCTCGGTGGCTGCATCAACGCTCGCAAATGGTTCATCCATAAAATAAATTTCTGCGTCTTGTGCGAGAGCCCTCGCTAGAAAAACACGCTGTTGTTGTCCACCAGACAACTGGCTAATCTGCCTTGTGGCGTATTGGGCCATCCCAACACGATCGAGCGCTTCCATCGCTTTTTGTTTGTCCTTTGATCGAATTGGTTTGCACCACCCAATGTTCCGATACCTCCCCATCGTAACAACTCCGATCGCGTCAATTGGGAAATCCCAATCAACGGACTCTCTTTGGGGCACGTATCCAACAAGCGTACGTTGCGTATGAAATGGTTTCCCATAAATTGTAACCATGCCTGACGCTTTTGGGACGAGCCCTAAAATTGCTTTGATGAGCGTGCTTTTTCCAGCGCCGTTTGGACCAATGATTGCAATGAGTTCACTTGATGGGATGTCAAGATCAACATCCCACAACACAGGCTTGCGATGGTACGCAACTGTTAAATCGTGCACAGATACCGATGCGTTCGGCGAATGTTCACTCCCTAAGAGTGTTTGGTTACTTGTGTCCATTGCTTGTATGATTGGCCAACTTGTTTTGCATGCCACCTACTGGTGCATCACCACCAAGGGCACGTGAAATTGTTGTTGCATTGTGGTCGAGCATGCCTATGTATGTCCCTTCGTACGTCTCAGATTCACCCATTGCATCTGAAAAGAGTCGACCACCAATTCGTACTTCATGCCCACGTGCCTTTGCGCCTTCGATCAGCGCGATCACGTTTCGGTCTGAGACACTAGATTCAACAAATACAGCTTGTATTTGTTTTGCAACGAGTAAATCAACGAGTTTGTTCATATCATCGATTCCTGCTTCAGATTCTGTTGAGAGACCTTGAATACCGATGACCTCAATACCATACGCTCGGCCAAAATAATTAAACGCATCGTGCGCAGTGATCAAGACTCTACGCTCTTTTGGGATGGATGAAATTGACTGTTGAATGTAGAGATGTAAGGCAGAAAGTTCTTTTTTGTATGCTGCTGCTCTCTCTTGATAGTCGTTGCAATGCTCAACATCTTGTTCACACATTGCGTTTGCAACTGCATCAACAGCATGTGACCACGCTGAAACGTCCATCCAAACATGTGGGTCCCAGTGTCCTTCCATTTCTTCTGGTTCGAGCAAAAAGTTCTCATCTATGAGTTCGGTTACGGGATAGACCCTCTTTCCGATCCTTGCCGCTTTCATAAATGTATCCGTCATTCGGCCCTCGAGCATGAGACCGCTATAAAAAACGATATCGCATGACAGAATTTTTTTTGCATCTGCAGCCGTTGGTTTGTAGAGGTGTGGGTCAACGCCCACACCCATCAAACTGTTGATTGACCCTCGATCCCCAACAACGTGCTCGGCAATATCCCCCACCATTGCAGTCGTTGTCACAATTTCAAAATCCTGCGGTTTGAGGGTTGTACTCCCCAGCGCGAAACAAAGGGCAATAAAAATGTGCGGTGCCATAATTTCTCCTACTTTTGATTAGTCAAAAGTATAAACTATGCTATGCTATAAATCAAGTCATGCTCACAAGCACTGTGGAAAACTACCTGAAAGCCCTTTTTCTGCTTGATCCACAAGCGAAAAAAGAGATCACAACCGGCGAACTCGCAAAAGCATTGGGTGTAACACCAGGTTCTGCAACATCAATGATCAAAACACTTGACGAGGCAAATCTACTCGAACACCGACCTCATTATGGTGTGAAGTTGACGGGCCATGGCCGAAAATTAGCAATACGCGTGGTTCGAAGGCATCGTATTGTGGAACTCTTCCTCGTAGAAATATTAGGGATGGATTGGAGCAAAGTGCACGACGAGGCTGAACATCTTGAGCACGTGGTTTCCGATGAGGTGATCGATCGTATGGATGACCTCCTCAAACACCCAAGTTTTGATCCACATGGCGATCCGATTCCAAAGGCTGATGGTTCACTTCCAAGCAGAACACGCCAGACTCTTTCTGAAAGCAGGGTAGGCCAACCACTCGCAGTCGCTCGGATGAATGATCAAGATAGTGAATTCTTACGCTTCGCAGAAGAACATGGTCTCACAATAGGAGCCGTCGTAGAAATCATCGACCTCAACAAGTACGCAGATGCAGTAACAATAAAAACTTCCCAAGACACAATTGTCCTTGGGCTCAATGCAGCAGCAAATATCGAGGTCAGCCATGCTTAGAATGGTTGTGGTAGTTCTTTTGTGTGGTTGCGCAGCAAAACAAACAACGATGCCTGTTGATTTGATTACGCAGCAAGCGATCTATCAAGACGTGAAGTATCTAGCCTCAGATGACCTACAAGGTAGATATTTCAGATCAAACGAAGCCCGCATCGCTGCTAAATATATCCGTGATGCTTGGAGGAACGCTGGTCTTACCCCACTGCCAAACAAACAATCTATGTATCTTCCAGTTGATGATCCACGCGCAGCCCCAAACGTTGCAGCAATGAGAAAAGGTTCAGGAACGCAGTACATTCTCATTACCGCACACTACGATCATCTACAACCACGCACATCTGGAAAAGACAAAATCTATAACGGTGCTGACGACAACGCTTCTGGAACCGCTGCCTTACTCGCAATTGCAAAAGCACTCTGCTCGCTACCAGCACCACTTGACGCGTCGATTGTGCTCATTGCGTTCACCGGCGAAGAAGCGGGACTTGTCGGCTCTGAGCATTTTGCTAACCACGGACCAATACAACCACAGTCCATTCGAGGGCTTTTCAATCTCGATATGATCAGCCGAGGTGAACCAAATACAATTTTTCTTGAAGGAACACCAGATGCCCCCCGCCTTTCATTGGCGATTCATCGTGCAAACAAACAAGTAGGGCTCAACATCGTGTGTGACAAACATCCCGACTGGATGTATCGAAGTGACCAAGCACCCTTCCTTGAGCTTGGTGTCCCTTGCGTTTTTTTCAGTGTAGAAGATCATGAGGATTACCACCGAGTCAGCGACCATGTTGAAAAAATTGATATTGATCTTGCAACTAAAACTGCAAAGCTCACGTTCCTCGCAGCCGTAGACCTCGCGTCTGATGTACCCTAACCTTTTCATGAAGTACTCCCCTTGCGTCTTTCTGTGTCTATTCCTTGCCGCGTGCAGCGAGCAACCTCAGGGTTCTCAAACAGCTCAACAACCTGCACAAATCGAAGAGCAAACAGGAGAAACGCTATACATGATGTACTGCGCACAATGTCATGGACAATCAGGGGACGGAAACGGTCTTATCGAACTTGACCGCCCAGCCCGGAGTTTTGTTGACGGTGGTTTTTCTTTTGGCAACACCGTGGAAGCCATCAAAAAAACAACGCGTTCTGGGATTCCTGGAACACCAATGCCTCCGTTCAAAGATTTGTTAACAGAGGAAGAAGTGCAAAAAGTTGTGACCCACGTTCGTTCTTTTGCACCTGAACAACCTGAACCGCTTCGCAATGAAACCGAGATGGTTGTTACCAATACACCAGTTGTTGTTCGGGGAATGATCCCTCCGATTCACGAGGATGCAGAACTGCACCCAAGAGGGTTGCTCATTGGTAACCCAGATGGCTTTAGTTATGAATACAGAGTAGATGATGTCCGTTTGCTTGCAATCCGTCAAGGAAAATTTGTTGAACGAACCGATTGGACTGGCAGAGGCGGGTCTCCCCTTAAACCCCTAGGGAACGTGGTCGTACTTGTTGATCGAGGCACGCCAACAGGATTGTTCAAAACAAATGACAACAAACCCCTACGTGCAAAATTACTGAGCACGAATGTCTCGGGCGCACTCGGATCAATTCGCTATGCTCTTGTTGATTCTGGAGGGGCAGAGTACGCCTTGATTACAGAAACATGCCAACCAACAACTGGTGTTCGTACGCTTGTGGAACAAACATTACACATCGATGCCTCACGTCCTTTTGTACTTGAAATACCAAACTCAACCATGATGGATTCTGACCCTACCGTGCAAAAAGGGACGCATGTTCGAACAATTATCCACGCGTCGAAGGAGCGTGAATAATGTTTTCTGCACTCCTGATCACAACACTGCTTTGCACGAACTCTGACTTTTGGACGATCGATTATCTGACTCCACCAGATGGTGAAGTTCTTGAAGTCGGTGGCATTGGGTTTATGTCGGATGGGGATATGGTTGTCAGCACACGCCGAGGTCAAGTATGGCGGATCGATCAACCCAACGCAGAAAATCCTGAAGATGCAACATTTACACTGATTTGCGAGGGATTGCACGAAGGCATGGGATTAGCCGTCGTGCAGGATGAGGTGTACGTCGCACAGCGTTGTGAACTCTCAAAACTCGTCGATCTCGATGGCGATGCATTGATCGATGAAGTGCAAACCCTAACCCAAGATTGGGGAATGAGTGGGAACTACCACGAGTTCAGTTTTGGCTTACCTGTTGATGCTGATGGAAACATGTATGTCTCCTTAAACGTTGGGTTTTGGAATCCACATTGGTGGCATGGAAAATCACGAGCTCCATATAGAGGGTGGGTTCTGAAAATTTCTCCCGATGGACACGTTGAACCATTTGCTGGAGGGTTTAGATCACCTGCGGGTTTGGGGTTGCTTGAAGATAACTCGCTTGTTGTGACAGATAACCAAGGTGATTGGATGCCAGTTTGTCCAGTCTACGTTGTGAAGAAAGATAAGTTTTACGGCCACCCTGCTTCGCTGCGGTGGTATGAAAACCAACCCGATGTTGAACCAAGCGACACACAACCTCCATCACCTCAGACAATTACTCGTGAGCATCCTGCACTTTGGTTGCCCTACCAATGGTCGCGATCTACTGGAAATGTCATCGTAGACAATACAAATGGGCCCTTTCACGGACAATATCTCATTGCCGAACTCACGAATGGTCAGATACTGCGGGCGGATTTTGAAGAGATCGATGGTGTTGTTCAGGGAGCGTGCTGGCTTGCGCATACACGAGTAGGTTCAGCCTATCACATTGCATACGGACCAGATGGGACCCTCTATGCAGGTCTTACAAATAGAGGATGGGGTGGACTCGCTCCAGGAAGTGGAATTGCAAGAATTCAGTACGCAGGAGACCCGCCCCTTGAAATGAAGGAGATGCACCTCATTGCAGATGGGTTTGAGATAACCTTTACGGAGCCGTTGGTGCAAACACCCGTTGTTTCTGGTGAAAAATATGATTACAACTGGTGGTGGGAGTACGGCTCACCAGTTCAGCACCTTGAACCAGTAACGATCACAGACGTTTCACTTTCGGAAGACAGGCGAATTGCTACAGTGACCATAGGGAACTTAGAAGCTGGGAAGTGCATCATGCTACACGTCAAAGATGCTGAAGCACAAAATGGCAACATCCTCTTGCACAGCGATGTTTCGTACACAATCAACGCACTACCAGGGGGGGAACTTGCCTACGTTGCAAAACAGGTTGAACCCCCAATTGAACGAGGCGAGAAAGTCGGTGGATGGATGTATCTCACATGGGCTGACGCGTTTGACATGTGGGTCAACGATGGCGTGATTGCATGTAATGCTGAACTCGATATTGAGCATCCAAGCGACCTAGTCATTACTGAAGGCAGTGGTGCTCTAGTTGCAAAAGCTGGTGCTGCAATGAGAACGAAGTTCAACGTTGATAGCGGGACAATCACGATGAATTACATGCTTGCAGAAGGCGCTGAACTAGAAGTACAACTTCCAAACGGGGGTGTCATCACGCTATCTGATCAGGATGATGGAGGGTATCTCGGGGCAGGTATTTGGCATGAGTTTGCTGTTTCCTTTGCTTCAGACCCGCCCACGATTCATTGGGCAGAAGTCAATTCAATGAGAACGCATGTGAATCAAACAGTGCACACACGTCTAGCAACTCCCTCACCAATTGTAATTCGATCGACAAAAGGAACTTGTGCCTTTGGTGATGTTCGTCTTCAACATCTACCAAGTAACCCAAATCCAGAGCGATGGAAACCCATCGGTCTCAATCTAGAGAATGTCACAGAAGAAGGCATCACATGGAAACAAACTGATGCTGGTGATCTCGTCGTAGAAGGCAACGGTTCGCTCACGATTCCAATAGCGAACAACCTTCTCTCTGCAGTTCGGTTCGATGCAAAAGTGTATGGAACAGGCGCTGCTTCAATGACAATTGGTACCCTTGAGATTGATATTGCAACCAATGGCTCACGAAAAACGGGAGGGGTTTCAAACCATCCAATTAACGCAAACCTCATTGATCAAAATGAATGGTGCACAATTGAAATTCTTCAACAAGATCAAACAACAGTGTTGCTCAATGGTGTTGCAATTCTCACAACCACAGATATCTCACCAATCGCTGGAGATACGATGACGCTCAACGTAAAGAATGCAACGTTGCATGTACGGAAACCAATAATTCACTCCCAGTGAGTTTTACAAGCACGCTCCCCAAGCATCTACGACTGCAAGAATATCCGAGACACCAACTGTCCCGTCGCCGTCAATGTCTGCATCGCATCCGTTACACACGCCCCATGCATCCACAACTGCAAGAATGTCAGCAACGCCAACAACATCATCGCCATTGACATCGCCTACACACGGCTCGCCTGAGCCGATCGCTTCTAGAGCTTGGTGCGCGTTGATAAAGCCATAGCCGTACGTCGTGTCGTATCCACCCGATCCGTAATCTACTGCTGTTGCGGCAAGCACATCTTCAATTTGATCTGGTGTGAGTGTTGGGTCTTCTGATCTAAGCAAGGCAACAACGCCTGCTGTGTATGGTGACGCAAAAGACGTTCCGTCAATTGTGACGGTGTTCCCAGAATCATATCCATCGCCTCCACTTCGATCGGTTGTTCGAATCCCTGCACCTGGTGCACTGATAAACAACCCATTGCCATGTGTACTAAAACTTGCAAGTGTGCCGTTGGATGACATCGCTGCAACAGAAATGAGACTCTCTAAACTTGCAGGCCAGCTGATCGTTGATGAACCGTCATTCCCAGCAGCTGCCACATGGAACACGCCAGCGGCTCGAGTTGTGTTAAAGGCATTCGTAATCGCAGAGAGTGGTGAGCCACCACCCCAACTCGAATTTGTCACTTGTGCTCCAGAATCCGCTGCCCATGTGATCCCATTCACAGCCCAACTTTCTTGGAATTCGAGAAAGCCTAAACAGAAACCAAAAATGTCCATTTCATTAAATATTTTTCCTGCTCTCACCCAACAATGTGGCGCGACTCCTGCAACGCCTTGGTTGTTGTCAATTGTTGCTGCAACACAACCAGCGACTGCTGTTCCGTGATTGTCACAGGCGTTGCCAGGGTTTCCGTTGCTGCTACTTCCTGTAAAAGTTTCACCTGTGAGTTGGTGGATGTCAGGATGCCCTTGATCAATTCCAGAATCGAGAACAACAACAACGACATCCCCACTTCCCATTGAAATATCCCATGCTTCTGGAATGTCCATGTCGTGATTGTTTGATTGATGTAAACCCCACTGTTGACCAAACTCTGGATCGTTCGGAATATGCATGGGTTTCACCCAAGAAATTGCATCACTTTCTGCAAACTCAAAAAGTTCAGAGTGTGCGAGTTCATTTGCAAGTGCTAAAACTTCTCTACCATCATGTAGTGGTGTGCGAAGACGATATACACGTTCCATCCCAGCATAGTTTGTGTCTACAACTTCTCCATGCGATTCAAGTACAGATACAACTGCTCCTTCATCCGCAAGAACCGTTCGTTTCAAAAGAAGGTCTCTTGTTGGAATATAGGGAAGTCCACCTTCCCCAGTAAAAACAGGTGAAACAAATGTATAGGATTCTTCTGAAACGAGTGTGTCAACAAGTTGCGTAATCCCTGCCGTCGATTGAACACTCCGAGGCGTTTTGACATACGACCACCCCGGCACTGAACTCGGTGCAATTGCATCTTCTAGCCCAAGGGTAAACGCAGGTGTTTCTAGGGGTTGCGATTCATCAAAAATCGCGATCATCGTTGTGTCAAGTCCAAGTCGAATGGATTGATCAAAATGATGATACTCGTAGTCAAAACCAAACGTTGTGGTTGCGATGAGGCATGTTCCAAGAATCCATGTTGTTGTTGTAGACATAGCGTCTCCTTCTCCCTCGAAAACGCTCTCACCATAGTGAAATCAGCGAGGGTATTCAAGCCAAAATACTCAAAAAGCAGTTGAATTACATAAAAAGGCTATGATGCGAGCATGATATTGCTTTCTCTTACCGTACTACTCTCCTGTACAACCCCGCAGTGGGAACCACTTTTCAACGGGAAAAATTTAGATGGGTGGACGATTGTCAATGGTGCTCAAAGTACGTGGACTGTCCAAAACAAAACCATTGTGTGCAGTGGAAAACCAACCGGTGTCATGCGTACAAATACAATGTATGAAAATTTTGTTTTGGAACTTGAGTGGCGACACAACGTTCCCAACGGAAATGCGGGTCTATTCGTGTGGTCAGACCCTATTCCTGCAGTGGGTGTACCGTTCACTCGAGCTATTGAAGTGCAAATTATGGACGGAAATGAGCTCGATTGGTATACAACCCATGGTGATATCTTTTCAATCTGGGGTGCAACGATGACCCCAGATGATCCTCATCCACATGGAGAACATGTCCAGCGGTGTTTACCAAGCGAACGAAGATCCAAACCCGCCCCAGAATGGAATCATTACACCGTGACCTGCATTGATGGGCAAATCAATTTGTCAGTCAATGGCGCTTTCGTGTCGGGGGCTTCCGACGTTACTCCAAACAAGGGATACATTTGCCTTGAATCTGAGGGCACTGAAGTTGTGTTTAGGAACATCAGGATTCTTGAACTACCTCCATCCGCACCGCCGACAACTGATGTTGCAAATCTAGATGTTGGATTTGTAACACTCTATACAGGAATTGATCTTACAGGATGGGAAGGTGATCCAACGCATTGGAAACCACAGGGGTGGAGTCTACACCACGATGGTGAAGGCGCTCCAATGACTACAACACAACCGTATGAAATGTTTGAAATCATGGTAGACGTCAAATGTAAAGATCCCTCCTGCCAACCCTTCTTCATCATCGATGATACAAAAGTACACATTCCAACGTCTGAAAAAGGGTGGTCTCGTTTTGTTGTACAAGGGAAGGGAGCAACAATCAGCCTTGGTAGTACTAAAGAGGCTGATTTTTGCAATATATTTATTCGCCCAGTACAAAATATAGATGGCAGGACGTTGAAAGAGTACGAACAGAAGGTGATTGTCCCCTACGGATCCACACATGGCAGCAATCCCCACAATCGTTCGATCAGCACCTGTTCTCTCTCTTCAAGATGAGCTTGCACAACTTCGTTCAGCGCTTGAAATAGAAAAACAAGCACGTATTGCCGCTGAATCAAAACTTGCATTTTTGCATGATGAAACTGTCGCAGGCGAACCGCCACCATCAAGAATGGCAATCATTATTGGTTTGGCAAAACTCGCAGAATCGCGAGACGATGATACTGGGCACCACCTCGCAAGAATCAGGCATTACACCACGTTGATCGCAACGGCCGTGTCTGATTTGTTTCCAGAGGAACTCTCGAAAGCGGAGGTGCCGCTTATCGGTGCGACGTCTGTCTTGCATGACATTGGTAAGGTCGGAATCAGCGATGATATTCTCCTCAACCCAAACGTATTAAACGAAGATCAGTTTAATGCGATGAAAAAACATACTTCAATTGGTGCAGATATATTGATCTCACTTTCTGAACAACTCGGTCGCGACCCTTGGGTAGATACAGCCATTCAGATCACACTCGGACACCACGAAAAATGGGACGGCACTGGGTACCCATTTGGGCTCCGTGGTGACACAAATAATATGCCAGCAAGAATAGTTGCAGTTGCTGATGTGTACGATGCAGTAACTTCTAAGCGAGTGTATAAACCTGCAATTCCTCACGAAGAAGCTGTTGCGATTTTAAAGAAAGAAAGTGGCAGCCACTTTGACCCCATGGTTATTGAAGCATTTTTGACTGTACTAGAAGAAGTAAAGGAAGTTGCAGCACGGCTACACAATACGGTTGCATAGGGGTTGCATACCCTACGCTCGTTACTCGCCTTCACCCCGAGATCTGCGACCCTTCGCGTCTCCATAGCACAGCAGACACCAACCGAGAAGAAACGCGAGCCAAAGACCGTTTGTAAGTAATACCATTTCCATACGCAGCATTGTACATGAGTTCATGATCCGTTTGCAGTTGTTTCTCCGATAAGATGGCTAGATGACACATCCCAATACAATGAAGCGTTGGGCTCGACGGAAGGGATGGGCCATACCCATACTTCTCCTTGGATCGCTCACGTTAAATATTCTGGGGCTTTCTCTACCATTCCTTGAGATTGACGAGGTTTTTCACGCAAAAGTTGTGTACAGCCTTCCCCACTCCGTACATCTGATGTGGGAACATGAACTGTACATCATCGCCTTGTTAATTTTAGGGTTCTCGATCATCTTCCCCTTCGTCAAGTTGTTTGCGCTGTTCGCTGCATGGTTCATTCCTTGGAATCCAAAAAGCCGCGTCACATTCCTCCATTGGATTGAACTCCTAGGCAAATGGTCTTTCATGGACATCTTTGTGGTCATCCTATTGTTAGGATTGACCAACAAACAAACCATGATTACATCACACATTCATGTGGGCGTGTACTTCTTTATCGGTGCCATTACGTTGAGCATGATTGTTTCACAAATCATTCTTGGGCTCGCGAGGGAGATTGTGACCGAGGATGAAGGCGTACTCGAGTACCCTGAAAAACGAAGGTGGATGTTGTTTGATCAAGTCTATCTAGGTTGGACTGTTCCAGTCTTAGTTTTTGTCTCAGCAGCAGCACTTTTCGATGCAATTCATGCAACATTCTTACGCATAAGCCAATTTTTACTTGTGTCTCGATCTTACAGCATGTACGACTTGATCGAATTGTTACAAACAAATAAACATTGGGTACTCCTCATCATTATGGTTGGAACAGTTGTGTGCGTGCCCTTGCTTCGTCTTGCCCTCTTGCTCGTCACGTGGGTGATCCCAATGAAGGTGAAGCGACACATTCGAGCCAAGATGCTTTTAGAAGGGCTATCTCGCTGGTCAATGCTTGACGTGTTTGGCGTTGCACTCTTTCTTATTGCGTCTGAGGGAAAAGATTTAGTAAAAACTGAAATCCAACCTGGTCTCTATACCGTAGTGATTGCAATTGGGTTAAGTTATCTCTTAGGATTCGTCGCTGTTTCACTTCACAAACTCATGGTGAAGTTTGCAACTGCTGCTCTGCCTTCAACGTCTTGAGGTACGCAATGACATCCCGCAAATCCACGTGGTCAAGCAACACACCCATTGGGGGCATAGCCGAATATTCACCAAAACCATCGGCAACATCACTGTTTGGAGCAAGCAACGCTTCTTGAAGTTCTCGTTCAGTGAGCCGATCGGCAATACCGTCAAGTGTTGGGCCAGCGATCCCACCCGTACCACTGATTGTATGGCACCGCAAACACTGACTTCTTGGGTTGTTGTAGACAACCGCTCTCCCCTTCTCTGGGTTGCCTCCTCGAAGTAACCACCAACCTTTAAGGGGATCACCAAATAGCAACGGGTCTCCTTTTGCTTTGGCATATTCAAGTTGCAGTTCTGCTGGCAGTGCATCTCTATTGAGTGTAGACAACGTTTCTTGGTCTTTTGCAAGAGTTACCATCGCTGCTTGTGCTTCATAGAGTTCCCAGCTCTGCACCGCTTCTAAGAGCAATGATGAAGCGTTCGCGGCGTTGTTTGCAAACAAAATATCGCGAGCTGTAGCCCGTAGTTCCCAACACTCGTGCTCTAGTGCATAGGACAACAGTTCAGGATCTGCTGCTTGTTGCAAAGCAAAAACACGAATCGAAACGGGCATTGTTTCATCCAACACGAGAGCGTCCGCATCATGTTTCGGTAGAGGGTACCGATTTGCACTTGCAAACTGCAAGGTGCTTAAAAGCAATGCACCGCTTGCATGATCTAAGAGTGTATGAATCGACGAAAGGACGTCTCCCATCTGTACCCCATTGGTAGGTACTTGTGGCAATACTCGGCCTTCAACAATATCTCGGTTTGCACCAAGTTCGTTCGCGGGATTCCAATGCAGCAGGGCTTGTAGAGCTAACAATCTCATTTCTTGAGGTTTGTGGACATCGGCTGCAAACGCAGCGACGCGCTCGCTTTCCGTTGCAAGAGGATTCATTTTGTTTGCACTGATCGCCCGTTTTTGCCAAGGAATTGTCCGAGCAACCGATAATGAGTTTGCTAGAGCATCCATTGCACCGTCAATTCGACCATCGTGAATTGCGCGTGCTGCCTCAGTCGCTACGTCATCGTTTGTATCGTGTAAAAATACTGAGATACGATCTGACCCCATTTTTCTCAGCGCTAACACTGCAGCTAGGCGCACAGCATCACTCTGGTGTGTCTCTAAGTTCGCAAGACGCGATGGTTGTTGAGAATTCGCGAGCGCAACAACGGAAGCGTGGCGAAGGTACACATCGTGATTGTTGTTTCTCTCGATCATCGCGAGGGTGTGTTCGAAAGAATCCCCAAGGTGCCCAGCACCAATCGTTGCAAAATAAGAGACTCGAGGATTCGGGTCATCAATCAATTGCGCAACTGTGTCAAAAACATCTGTGTACCCTAGTTCGCCCAAAATTTTGCAAGCCTGCGTTCGAATTTCATCGTCTGGATCAGTGAGTAGTGGAAAGAATGTATCTTGACAATCAACACCTGTTCGAGCAATCATCGCAATTCCCCACATTGCATGCAGCCTTCCAAGTTGGTTGGCTGTATCGAGCACATATCGAAGTTCGTCAATAGCACCCCTATGTGCGAGTTCATACTGAGAGCGAATTCGAACACGACGATCGACGTGTGAGAGCAGCCGACCTAACTGTTTTGTTGCACGAGTTTCGAATCCAATTGAAAACAGTTCTGACACATCACCTTCTTCGTAGTGCTTGTCATCCCAAACAGCGTAGAGCCGACCTTCTTCGTTTCCCGTCCACCCTTCTCCCCAATCACTTATCACCATCTTTCCGTTGTACCCAAAATCTACATCGGTACACAACACCTTTTCAACAAATGGATGCAAATCAACCATTCGAAAGTATGCGCCTTCTGGTTCAAGTTCAAACGAGAGCACGTTGCTATATTCTGCGCCGCCACGGAAGTCGCACATGAAAAAATGGTTGTCGTATCGATGATCAAAACCTGCTCCGGGATATGCCACAAGTCCAGAAGGTCCCGAACCTATAACATCAATTGCAGGAAGAATCCACGCGGGCCGATCTGTTGCGTGAGGATCCCACCCGTTCTCGGTTACCCAAGGACCCCGCTCGTTCACGCCTTGGAGCGTTTGGTATTCCATGCGCCAACCTGTTTCACCACCCTCAACACAATAGACCAAGCGTGCTTTGTCAGTTGCGTCAGAATTGTTATCGCCTGTAAACAAGTTGCCATAGGTATCAAATGCTAGTTCTTGAGGATTCCGTAAACCGTGGTGATACACTTCTAGATCGGTTCCATCCAATTCGCTGCGAAACACAGCGCCCTCACCCGGGCTGTGTAACACTGTGCCATCAGCAAGTTCAATGTGATATCCTCGATCACCCAACGACCAGTAGAGGCGACCATCTAATCCAAGTGCTAAACCATGCATGTCATGACCACGCAGTGCTGTTCGCACGCCAAAGCTTGAACCAAACATGGAACGCTTCTTCCCATCCTCTATCTTCCAGAGATGTGGAATACATGTGTAATACACTGTATTCCCTAGGGCGAGGACTCCGGCTCCAGTTCCGTCAAGTGGATCGTTGAACCCATTTGCAAAAAGTGTCGAGGTTTCGAACACACCATCTCCGTCTTCATCTTGCAATACACGAATGCGGTCTTCGAACTCTGAGTAATACGCCATCCCATTGATTCGTTGGTCTGCAAAATGCTCATACATTTGAAGGCGGTCGTCGACTGTTTGTAATGCGAGGTCCCAATCAAGCCAAAAAGGACTTGAGCGATTGTCTTCTACTCCTTGCTCTTGCCGAAATGACTCCGCAACAAGAATGTTGCCTCTGTCATCAAAACAGAATGCGACAGGATCCATGACCTGTGGTTCACTGGCAATGAGTTGTTTTGTAAATCCATCCTGAAGTTGTACCAAGTCAAATGCTGATTCAGGTGTGCTTGCAATGAGGAGTGGAACAAGAAACAACACCAAATCAACACCAACCCAATCCTTCTGGTAGAGCATTCATGTTCTCGCACCCTGTCCTAGTTACGAACACCATGTCTTCGACTCTCACACCGCCAATTGCATGAGAATATAAACCTGGTTCAATCGTGACAACATCACCCGCAAGTAAGTGTGCTCCATTGCGGTCAAGAAGCGGTGGTTCATGGACGTCTAAGCCGATGCCATGACCTGTGCCATGTGGCATCGAACAATAGGTTGGAGGATCTGTTTCTTTTGGGAGCCCTTCTTTGTACCCTTGTTCGAGAAGAACCCGAATTGTTTCAAGATGCACCTCCTCCCCAGAAACGCCCGCCCTTGTTGCAGCAGTAGCTGCAGCTTTGGCTTCAACAACTGCGGAGTGCATCCGAACGATTTCGTCGGGAATTGCACCATGGACAACAGTACGCGTGCAATCTCCGTTGTACATCGTTTGTTTATCAAGAGGAAAGATATCAATGATCACTGGCTGCTCTGTTCTCAGAGGACCACGGCCTAGTTCATGACAATCTCCTCCATCACTGCCACCTGCAACAATGCATGGGGGATTGAAAAACTCTCGTTCTAATAGAAACGTGTCGATCATTGTCCGCAGCCGTTCGCTCGTAAGTGGGCTACCATCGACAAGCAACTCACCACTCGCAGCAGCGGTTGCTTGTGCAACAGTTTCGCAAGCCATCCGCATCGCTTCTTCTGTCACGTCCTGAGCTTTTTGCAAATTAGCTCGTTCCACATCGTCCTTGACTCTGCGATCAAGCACCCCCAAATCTTGATCGAATGTCACGTCTATTCCCCGTTCTTGCATCCAATGTGCGTAGATCAATGGAAGCGTGCGGTCTGCGATTACAGATGTCATGCCATTCCTTCGCAAACACTCGGCAGTTGATTGGGCTGCGGCTGTTTCTCGATCTCCACTTAATCCACCTTCTGGCTCAAACGCACTGTAGCCAAAGACATGGTCAGCCCGAGCGTGCTTTTTTGCACGATCAATTTCAATCTCACGCAAAATGAGCGTTCTCTCTCCATTTGGTAGATCGATCGCAATGGCAGCATCGTGCACCATAAATCGTATTGCATGGTAGAGAGACTTGTTCGTTAACGGATTCCCTGCCATCACTCGAGCTGTCGTATGCTTCATCTCAGCAGTGTACTCGCTGTGTCTCCCTCTCCCACGTATCGTCGGGAATGAGATGTGACGCCGAATCGCGATGAAAGAGCGATGAGACGCGAGACCGAACCGATGCCAACGGCATCGGAGCCCTGACTTGTCAGGGCAAGGATCCACGATGTGAAGAAGAAAACCAACCCGCAGGAGTTGGTTTTTTCGTAACGAGTGGAGCCGATCGGGCTCGAACCGACGACCTCTTGCATGCCATGCAAGCGCTCTCCCAACTGAGCTACGGCCCCTACTTGTAAGATATGAGCGTTCGACTACATCACTGCATCGATTGCAGCTGCAAGATCGCCCTTGGCTTTCATACCCACAAACGTCTCGATGACTTGCCCATCCTTGAAGATCAAGATACTCGGAATTGACTGAATGTTGAACTGCATTGCAATGTCGCGGTTGGAATCAATATCTACTTTTCCAACCTTCGCTTTGTCAGCATACTCACTTGCGAGTTCTTCAATTGTTGGACCAATTGCCTTGCAAGGACCACACCATTCCGCCCAAAAATCAACGAGCACTGGTTGCGATGCGTTGAGAACCTCTTCTTGAAAATTAGCGTCTGTAAATTCTAAAGCCACGGGTTTATCTCCTGTTTGTGTCAATCTCGTGAGCGTGGGATTGTAACACTCGAGCGTGCGTTCGTACATCGTGAACTCGAAAAACCTGTGCTCCACCCTCAAGCATCGTCCTTGCAATCGCAGCAGAAGCCTCGTCACGCTCATTAGGGTTTGCGATACCTGTTACAGCTCCCACGAAGCTTTTCCTGCTTGCCCCGACAAAAACTGGATATCCAGATGCGACAAATGTATTGACTTCGTCTGCCAACCTCATGTTCTGTTCAACGCTTTTCCCAAAACCCAAGCCGGGGTCAATCGCGATTGCACTCGGTGAAACTCCTTGGTCTTTGGCATGTTGTACTCGAACAAGAAGCCACTCCAAGACGTCGCTGGCTACATCTTCGTAGTGAGGTGCATGTGCATATTGATCACTGTATACATCGTTTCTAGGTGGGAGAAGCCGGTGCATCAACACCAGACCTACACCAGAACTTGCAGCAAGTTCGAACATCTGCGGATCGTCTTGCCCTGCAGAAACATCGTTGATGATTTGTGCACCTACTTCGATCGCGGCCTGGGCAACACGTGCACTGGTCGTATCAATTGAAAGCACACAATCACTTACCTCGCGGATACCGTGAATCACAGGGACGACTCTCTCTATCTGCTCTTCAGCGGATATCGCTTGAGCACCTGGTCTTGTGGATTCACCCCCCACATCCACAATCGTTGCACCATCATGTACGAGTTTGCGTGCATGGGCAACCGCCGATTCAACAGAGGCAAATGAACCACCGTCACTAAAACTATCGGGTGTCACGTTCAAGATACCTGCAAGCACTGGCGATTCAAGGGATACTACCCTACCTCGAACCTTCCAATGATGCATCTTCGCACACATGGACCATAGCCTACCACCGATGAAAGAACTTGTAATTAATAGTACGACGCAGCACACTTTGCTCCTTTTTGTGCCATTGGCCATTGCGTATCTTCTTAGGATCGGAAAGTTGCGGGGATCTTCCATTCTTGGTGGTCTCATCGGTGGCATCCTGCTAGGTCCCATGATCTTTGGCTCGCTCGCCCCTTCATATTGGGAAGGCATTTTTCAAGGCGGAAAGCAAGCCCATCAACAGGTTCTACAACTTGAACAACAACAGAAATCGGCAATGAACCAAGCAATAGAGGTAGGTGGGAGCGAACCACTTATCCTGCAACTCCGTGCTGATCAACAATACGAATTGGATCAAAAAATAACGTTGTGGAAAAACCAGCAATGGAAAGACCAACGAACTTTGAGAAACTACGCCTTGCTGCTCATTTTCGTCGTTTTGTTCAGTGGTGCAATGCGAAGTAAGAGTACTGGCAAATCAGATTTTGGAACATCACTCTCAGTCGGAGTGTGGGCTGCGATTCTACCCGGAGGTGTCATTGCTGTGCTTTCCCATTACTGGTGGGACACTTCAATCACCCAATCGATCGGCATGGGCGCTTGCCTTGCAGTTGGACCGTGGACCTTAACACGGTGGGAACAACAAGCAGCAGACAACGCTGAAGTGGGTGGTGCTGCATTGATGTTGCGCTGTGGGTTTGTCGCGTGGATTGTTGCAAGTGCAGCAGCGTTGTACTGCGGATGGATGGTACAAGGTGTCATGGCACTTGTATGGCTCTCGCCCCTTCTGCTCCTTCCTGTCTATTGGAACGTGCCAAAAAAACATATCCCGTGGCTTGAATGGTTCGCAGATCGTGCAGCGATCCCAAGTATCATTGCATCGGCAATGGTGCTCATTCACCCGCTTGAAGCACTAAAGTTTTGGCCAATCCTACTTATCCTTCTCATCTCAGCAGATGGACGGTGGCTCGGGGGATTCACAGGCCTACGCATTCTTGGGGGAAGGACGACTGTTGACGCGATGCGCACAACCATGCCACTTGTAGATGCAAGTGTCTCTCAACTTTGCCTTGGGGTGATGCTCTTTGGTATTGGAGTGTTGAGCCAAGAACTCACAATGTCCATCATCATTGGGGCGCTTTTTATTGAACTCACAGCACCAACTAGAAAAAAGTTTGCCCTTGAACTTCAAGAAGCGTCATTCAACTGTGACTGATTTTGCGAGGTTTCTTGGCTTATCTACATCTTTGCCACGAAGGACAGCTGCATGATACGAAAGTAATTGAAGCGGAATAACCGTCAATAGTGGTTGCAATGGTTCGGGAACATCTGGTACGAAAAATACATCATCGCAGTGGTTGCGGATCTCTTCATCCCCTTCTGTTGCTACGGCGATCACGTGTCCACCACGCGAGCGTACTTCTTCCATATTACTTAACACTTTTTCGTACTGACTTCCTCGTGTCGCAACAATGACTACGGGCATTCCCTTGTCAATCAATGCAATAGGCCCATGTTTCATTTCAGCAGCAGGCATACCCTCTGCGTGTATATAACTAATTTCTTTCAACTTCAACGCCCCCTCAAGCGCAACTGGAAAGTGCAATCCTCTGCCCAAGAACAACCAGTTTTCTCGATTGACTACTTTTGAAGTCACTTCTTTAATGGTGTCGGATTGCGAAAGAACTGATTCTATTTTTCGTGGAATGGCATCAAAGGAAGTCAGCAACTCCACGGTCTCCTCGCGGCTAAGATGGCGCCTTCGACCGAGGTACATCGATAGCATTGTGAGAACACCCACTTGCCCAATAAATGCTTTCGTAGAAGCAACGCCAATCTCTGGGCCTACCCGAAGGTACACACCCGCGTCTGATTCTCTTGCAATCGTAGAACCTACAACATTCACGACGCCAAGAGATGTAGCGCCCCTTCGCTTTGCTTCTTGCAACGCTGCGAGTGTGTCTGCCGTTTCTCCACTTTGGCTTACTGCAATTGCAACCGTACCCTCTTCTACAATAGGGTTGCGGTACCGAAACTCACTTGCAAACTCGACTTCTGTAGGAATTCCTGCAAGACTTTCAAACAAATATTCCCCGATCATTGCAGCATGCAGTGCTGTTCCTTGACCAAGTAGCAAAAGTCGCTTTGCCTTGACAAGTTCATCTGCAAGTTCAGCAACACCACCAAGTGTAATGGTTCCTTTGATGGGATCAACACGTCCCTGCATGCACGTATGAAGTGTCACTGGTTGTTCATGAATTTCTTTGAGCATAAAATGTTCAAAGTCGCCAAGTTCAATTTGTTCAAGCGTAAACTCAAGTTCCTTCAGTTCGGGGGTGAGTTCAACATTGTCAACAGTCGTTGTTCTAAATGAACTTCGTGTCATACGAGCAACTGTTTCATCTTCAAGCAAAAACGCTTGTGTTGTATGCGCAACAATTGCACTGGAATCAGAAGCAACGACATATTCGTCTTTTCCCACACCAACAAGTAGAGGCGATCCTTTACGAGCAACAACGAGCACGTCCGGTTCCTTCTCACATATAACAGCAATAGCATACGCACCCGTAACTTCACGCAAAGCAGTTTGGACTGCCTGCTCCAGATCACCTTCGTAAAATTCACCGATAAGGTGTGTCAACACTTCCGTATCTGTTTCCGTTTCAAACGTGTGCCCCTTCTCTTGCAAATAGGTTTTAAGAGAAGAATAATTTTCTATGATGCCGTTGTGTACAAGCCGGATGCCATGCCCAAGTTCCACATCATCACGATGTGGATGTGCATTGATATCACTCGGTTCTCCATGGGTTGCCCACCGCGTATGGGCGATGCCAAGTGACCCACCAAACCCAGCAGTACTCGTAACCATTTCCTCAAGACCAGCAACCCGCCCGATGGTTTTCGCTACATGCACGCCCCCGTTAATCATCGCGATACCTGCTGAATCATATCCTCGGTACTCGAGTCGTTTCAGGCCTTCGAGCAAAAGCTCTCTAGCCTCCTTCGTTCCAATATACGCAACAATTCCACACATGATGTAGGGAAGAATACCTCACTTCTAGCAAGATGGAACGAATATTTACAATTGTTTTTGATTATCGGAGCGTCTACCCATTACAATCGAACCATGCCTGATTTGTTTGCAGAAGAATCTAAAAAAATGGAAGATGCAATCCGCCCACTTGCGGATCGCATGAGGCCACAGCAGCTCTCTGAGGTGGTAGGGCAACAGCATATCCTTGGAGATGGAATGTTGTTGCCAAGAATGATTTCTGCAGATCGACTCACTTCCATCGTATTTTGGGGTCCACCGGGAACAGGCAAAACAACCCTCGCCTCTGTCATCGCAAATGAAACAGACGGTGAGTTCCTCGCACGCAACGCAGCACAAATTGGTGTTGCGGAGATTCGCACTAGTATCGAACAGGCAAAGGAACGCGTTCGAACATCTAGAACTCGAACGATCATTTTTCTTGACGAGATTCACAGGTTCAGTAAAACCCAACAAGATGTTCTCCTTGATTCGGTTGAACAGGGTACTGTCATTCTCATTGGAGCAACGACGGAAAACCCGGGATACACCGTCAACGATGCACTCGTCAGCCGATCAACCGTGTTTCATTTAGAGCCGTTGGATGCATGCGACATCGAACTACTCATCAACCGTGCAATACAACATCCACGAGGTTTTGGTTCTGTGGAACTCCAGATAGAACAAGAAGCCATTCACTTTATTGCCCACAAGTCTGACGGAGATGCTCGAGCGGCATTAAACGCCATAGAAGTCGCTGTACTTAGTACACCAAGTGGTCACATTACACTCGATATTGCTACACAATCAATGCAACAAAAATCGCTTCGGTATGACCGAAGTGCAAGTGGGCATTATGACCATGCAAGTGCATTCATAAAATCGATGCGTGCGAGTGATGTGAACGGGGCGTTGTACTGGCTTGCGTGCATGCTCGAATCAGGTGAAGACCCAAGATTCATTGCAAGACGTGCTTCTATTTTTGCAAGTGAAGACATTGGCCTCGCAGATCCAAGAGCCATCGAACAAGCTGCTGCTGCATGGCAAATCATTGAACGCGTTGGCATGCCAGAATGCAAACTCACGTTAAGTCAACTTGTCATCTACCTTTGCCAAGCACCCAAATCTCGAAATGCCTACGATGCAATGATTCGAGCAACCGATGATGTAAAAAACAACAGAACGGTTGTTGCCCCAACAGACCACAATCCTGATGCATTGCCGACAATTACATCGCAATACTATTCCCAAGAGTAACACGAATGCGAAAAGAAGAACAAAGAAAAAATGCAAAACAAACAATTGCTTCGTTGTCTTCTCAACACATTGAAACATCAAGTCGTGCAATTGGAGATTGGTTAATGAATCTCGCTTCTATCAGCACGTCTGAAACGATTCTGTCATTCTTCCCGATCATCGGTGAAGTGGATTTGCGTCTGCCCATGCAAACATGGCTTGACGCTGGAAAAACGCTCTGCGTTCCCCTCGTTGCGTGGGAGACAAGCACGATGCAGGCTGCCATGATTCCCTCACTTGAGCGAGAGACTCTCGTGGAAACAAGGCATGGCATTCTAGAGCCAAAAAACAGGCAGGCAATTCCGAGTGAATCTATCGATGCTGTTCTCGTTCCTGGCTTGGCATTCGATCGTACCGGTGGACGGCTCGGAAGAGGTGGTGGATTCTATGACAGGTATCTATCTCAAGTACGGCCCCCCCTCGCCCTTGGGGTTGCATTTGATGAACAGATCATCGACGAGGTTTCTTGTGAACCCCACGATTACAAACTGACTGCAATTGTCACCCCATCTGGTCTCCTAACTTCGTAGACCATTCACACAATACGCCGTACAATTCCATCCATGTCATTACCAAGCCAAAGCGGTATGTCTCTAGCTCGTCGCGGTACGATGTATAGGCGACGGAGAGGGCGAAAAAAATTCTCATGGTTTCTTGTTTTTGCTGCAGGCGCTGCCATTACATGGTTCCTCTGGCCAGATCAAACGAGCGTGCAATTTGAGGAAGTCGCGTCGGTTGAAGTACAACGGGATACACCCGCGCCCGTCACACCACCGGCAGTTGAGATACCAACTCGGGTCACTCCTGTCCAATCTTCAGAAGTTGCTCAAGAACAAGCCACTGCCATGCATGACGATCAGCACGAACCAGTAATTGAAGAGCGAACAGTTGTGGAAGCAACAGAAGTCGAAGTACCAGAAATACTCCCACTTGCTTCAACGACTCCAACCTCTTCCCTATTGGAGGATGGCCTTACACTTCTGGACAACAACCAACTTGCAGCCGCGCAGCGATCGCTCTCAGCAGCACTACGAAGCGGCGGATTAACAACAAGCGAAGAGGCTCAAGCACGTGGTGTCCTTGCTGATCTTGCAGACGATGTAACGTTCTCTCCCCGAATTGATACCAACGATCCTTACTCGATTGATTACACCGTGCGTAGTGGTGATTCGCTTTCAGGAATCGTGCAAAAAATGGGGTTACAAGTTGATTGGCGCTTTATCCAACGGATCAACTCTATACGAAAACCTTCTGCTATCAGGGTCGGACAAAACCTTAAATTAGTTACTGGTCCATTTCACGTAGTGATTGACAAAGACACGTACCGTGCCGATGTATACCTTGGTGATGGGAACGACCAAATCTTCGTGAGATCCTACAAAGTCGGCTTAGGCGAGTACAATTCGACTCCAACTGGACTGTTTAAAGTCCGCAGGAATTCTAAATTAATCAACCCGCCTTGGATCAACCCAAGAACAAGAGAACCGTTCTCTGCAGACAACCCCCTCAATCCAATTGGAGAGCGGTGGATCGGTCTCGAGGGCATCGATGAACGCACGAAGGATTATTCTGGGCTTGGTATTCACGGCACCATTGAGCCTCAAACCATCGGCACAGACGCATCTATGGGTTGTATTCGCATGCACGAGGATGACGTCTCACAGGTGTATGAAATGCTCGTTGAAAGCGTTAGCACGATCGACATCCGCTAAACCCACGTGGGTGCGTTTATGTAGCGAATCAAAACGCCAGTTGTAATTGTGTTCGGAAAAGCCATTCTGCATTTCGGTTGTCCGAGCCACGCCAACCAACCATGTAGTTTTGCATTTGGGTACTGATCTCACCGAAACTCCAACCGAAATCGCTTGTGATTTTCAAGTCCTGACCGTCTAGATACCAATTCACTCCGCCAGTCAGGATATGGACATCATCACCACCTGCTTCGTTTTGTCTTGCTCCACCACCCTCAAATCGCATAAATACTTCCGTTGTATGGCTTGTGTACAAACTACCCTGCAAAACATAGCCCACCCAATCAACATTCTCCATTCTTCCTGATGGAGTCACTGCGTTTTGCTGATTATGAACGGTGCCTGAAGCAAACAGCGTACCGCCATCAAAATGCATTGAATAGTCCGCAGTTATACCAATTTGGTCTTGCGGGATGGCGTCACCACCCCGTTCGCCTTGTTGCGCATGAATGGCGATTCCGAACATTGCTGCATCACTCGATCCGGGCCGGCTTGTGAATTGATTAAATTGTTCCCAATTTCCATCAAGCAAAATTTCCGCCCTGCTCGTCACCGACCAATCAACATTGTTTCCCAATCCTGACCATGGTGGCGTTTGTGATCTGAGGGCAGAATCTGAACCTCCGAGTGCAATCGAGCCATCAGATAGTGCAAAAAAAGCTCGAGTGGTATCCCTTGCCCATGTAAACTCCACACCTTCGGAACGCGCTAATCCTAATCGGTAATCGATCAAACTCCGATCAACAGCAAGTTGGTACATGTCACTGACAAGTGATTCCCTTGAAAAAGGCAACATAAAAACACCTACTTTTGCAGACCACTCGTCGCCGAGTTTGAACCTAATCCACGCATCCCAGAGACGGGATTCAATTTTCGTTTGGTATTGGTTTGCAAATGCTGAGACAAATGCATTGGGATCAAGCCAACCAAAACCGGGTTGAATAAAAAATGTTGTGTCTCGGTCAAAAATATGACCGCTAATGTTAAGGCGAGTGCGTGTGCTTTCAAAACCAGCACGCCACCTATCGTTTGAACCCCCAGAACCAACAGCTGGCAATCCCGTCCGCAAGAAATTCATTATATACCGCTCTTGCAAAAGTCCCCCAACTTTCAGTTTAAATCGCCCGTCACTGCTCGCGATGAAAAAGCCATCGTCCCAACCGCCAAGCAGTCCATCACCAACAAGGCTGCTCCGGCTGTCCGCATCTGCAAGAATGTCGTGGACAATTGTACGAATTTGATCGTGCCTTTGCTCAGAAAGCCAATTCCGATCTGCGTCTGCCCGAAGTAGGTCGATCGAAGTTTTCATTGATGCTGTTTCTGATTCCACAGAATCAATGCGTTGTTGCAACACTTCAATTTGGTCTTGGATTGGGTCTGCGTACATGTATGGCATACCCACAAAAGTCGTACAGACATATAGAAAAAAGCACAGCAAAGGTGTTGGTCGCAAGGGTATTTGTAATAACTGTATGAACGTATTCATGGTAAATCCTTAGAACATTACTTGTAACTGTGTGCGAACAACAACTTGATCACGAACTTCAGTATCCGTGCGCCAACCTGCAAGCGAATTTTCCATTGTCCCTGGTACCTCGCCGAAACTAAAACCAACATCTGCACTTACTTTCAGATCTTGCCCATCAAGATAATGATTCAAGCCAACAGTCATTATTTGTACCGCCTCTCCACCAAGCGCGCCGTTACTTATTCCGCCTGCTTCAAAGCGGCCGAATAACTCGGTACGATTTGAGATGTATGTTCCCCCTTGTGCAACAACTCCCATCCAATTCAAATCCTGTGGTGCAAACTGATTAAAATCTTTGACACGGTGAAATGTTCCTGCAACAAAAAACGAAGCGCCATCAAAAAAATAACTTGCATCGGCTGTCACGCCCCACATTGAACCGTCTACAAATCCACCGCTCGTTCCAGTATCGTCACGTTCAAGGTTTTGTCTGTGTCCCGCAATTCCAAGGAGCAGTCCCTTGCCACTACCAGGAGGGCTAGTAAATTGGTTACATTGTTCCCAACCCCCAGACAATTTCCACTCATGACGAAGCGTACATGAGTAAGAGGTGTCACGGTTCACCGCTGCCCAAGGTGGCATTGCTGTTGGCTCGTCAAACATAAACGGAGTAGACCACAACATCGCACCTGAGCCGTTTGTATATGCAACAAAGAATCTTCGGTCTCGATTTGCCCAGATGAATTCGACTCCAGTCGAAATTTCTAATCCCATTCGATGATCGATCAGCGATTTTTCAATAGCAAGTTGATTTGAAGCGTCCACCAGAGTTTCGCGAGTAAAAGGTATTTTGAATTGCCCTATTTTCAACGAAAGATCATCGGCAATTTTAAATTTTGCCCATGCCTCCCAGAGGCGAACTCCAACAACATCATCAGTATCCGTCATGTTGTCAGGATCGAGCCTCCCCCATCCCGTCTGGATAAAGTACTCCATGTTTGCGTAAGGGATCTTGCCATCGATGTTAAAACGGACACGGGGAATATCAAAACCTGACTGAAATTCAGGTATGGTGGGATTGGATGGTTTACCGATCCAACTTCCCAAGTACCGTGTTTGCATCATGCCTGAAACATTGAGCCTGTGCCTACCATCCGCGCTTGCGAGAAAGAATCCATTGGACCAACCCATCATAAACCCGTCCCCTCGCAAGTTTGTTCGCGTATCTGCTTCGTTGAGGACATCTTGTACGAGGGAGGCGATTTGTGAGGCACGCGCTTCGTCAAGCCAATTGTCACTCAGTTCAGATCGGGCGGTATCGAGTTCGAGTTTGACTTCGGCGTTAATCGCTTCAACGCGGTCGAGCTGCTGGACTAGGTCATCGAGTTGAGATTGGGTTGGGGGCTGCGCACCAACACGCGGGCTCGCACTACATACAAGCGTCGCTATCGCAATCCATTGCCAAGAGCGTTGATCCATCCGTGAACCTTTCTTGCTGTGGAGTCTATCCTAAAAACAACAGCAGGGTTGCCGTACATGGAGTCCGAATCGTTGACCTCTTTATGGGTCATCGATGGAGCACGACGACGTGAGAGGCAGCAAGCGTGGTTCGAATGCAGCGCTCACGAACGAAGTGCCGCGCCAAAAAAACAGGCCGGCTCAAAGAGCCGGCCTGCGTTTGTGTCAAATAATTGACTTTCAAATTAACTTCTTAATTAGAAGGCAAATTGAAGTTGCGTGCTGATAGTATCTACATCGCCATCAACATCTCGCTCATTCTGGGTGTACTGAGTAGTCCACCTAGCATTTTGACCTGCCCAGTAGTTGTTCACACCAACTGCAAATGTACTGCCGTCATTGTGATCATCGCTTGAGTTATTCAGGTCGCTGTATGCAGCGTAGAGTTCCCAGTCACTGTTCATGTAGTAGCTTGCCATGATGTCTGTTTGATCCCAGTCACCATCACTGTCTGAGTCATCACTGAAGTCAGTGTATGCAAGATAGATGCCGTAGCCACCGAATTGCATTTGGCAATCAATGTTCCACCATGCATCACCGTCAGTATCGTCAGGTGCATCTTGGTCATTGCCAAGAGTGTAGTAAGTAAGACCGATCAAAGTGCCTGCAGCACCACCGTCAGCACTGGTGAATTGGTCAAATTGACCCCAGTTGCCTTCAACCATGTATTCAGCACGGAGGTTCATGTTGTAGTCACCATCGTTGTCAGTACCTACACCATTAGCACCATTAGTCATTTCTGCCCAGAAACGAAGATCGTCACCAGCGTAGTCAAGTGCAAGACCGTTAGAAACAGTTGCACCTGGGTCGTGACCAATTACCATTTGATTTTGGTCATCGATTTGCGTTACTCGACCTTGGTGAAGGCGGAATGTACCCATGGTGAGTCCCCAGCCATCGC
>JASMLY010000007.1 GCA_030748455.1 Phycisphaerales bacterium
GATACTTTTTCTGTCCCAGAAATTACTGATGAGCAAAATGTCGAAGAGGAATTGAACGTTCTCACGTTGGCGGAACTTGAAGATGCGTGGACTTTGATCTCAAAAGAACCGGTCATGGGTGCTGAACTTGCCCCACTCCATGATCTCTACGGCCAACTGTTAGAAGAAAATGTTGGCGATATTGTGGTTGAACGAATTGCAGCAGGCCGCATGAAGCAACTCGATGTATGGAAACAACTTCAGTTTCAAACCGACAGAATTGCTTCTCTTCGGGAGAAACTTGGCGCGAAATCTGGTGACGTGGAAGAGTTTGTTGCTGTCATGAACACTTTTGGTGAATATACCGTTGTGGGAAAGATAGCCCTTTCAAACACGTTTAATGGCAAAATTCGACCCCTGATGTTTCGCATTCAAAATAGTTCGGGCAGAACTATGGGGTATGTACCGGCAAATCCTGATTGGGATTTCTCTTCAATGATTGGCCAAGTCGTAGGCGTCAACGGAGTAATGAACTGGGACCCATCATGGAGAGTACATGTTGTGGATGTCAAAGGGTTTGATCTTCTTGCACCCACTACCGCTGAAGTCGAGAGTGATATACAATAAGCAATCGCTTGGGAAGCATCCTGTAGACTCCCGTAGGATGTTCCCTTGCCCTCCGGCTCTTTTTTGGGCCACTGGGGCATTAGCTCAATTGGGAGAGCGCTGCCTTTGCAAGGCAGAGGTTATCGGTTCGAGCCCGATATGCTCCATTTAGAAACGACCCTCTTGGGTCGTTTTTTTTCTTGTTGGTTTATACACTTCGTAGCGAACTTGTTTCCCTTTGTGGACAGACACTGGTTGGTCTTGCATGGGCGGGGCGTAGTTTGGTCTTTTTACAACAACCCTGTTAAGTTGCATTTGCATTGCCTTTCTAAACAACTCGGTTGCGTCTTCGTCTTTACCAACAATATGACTTAGAATCTGTATGTGCCCTGGGGGAAGTGCTGATTTTTTTCTCTTGTCAGGAAACATCGGATCGAGGAACACTACGTCTACATTCTCTAGGTGATCAAGTATTTGTTTTGATTCACCCTCGACAACTTTTAATCTCCCTCCAATTGCGGACCACAATTCCACATCTTCTTCTGCCCTTCTCAATGCATCTCGAAGTAGTACAGAAACCAATGGAGACCGCTCTATTGCTGTGACGTGATACCCTGAAAGCGCTAGTATCGCTGCGTCTTTACAAAAGCCAGCAGTCACATCAACAACGCTTGTGTTCTGTGCTCCAATCGCTTTAGAGAGGGGTTGTTTTTTTGATAAGTTTCCTGAGCCAAGCCTGCGGTCTATGGCGGAGAAGTTGACCCAATATCCATTGCCTAATTTTGCATCGGGTCGCCTTAGTTCTGTGTGTGTGTCAAGAAATGATAAATACAGTGGTTTTGAGTTGGGAAGCACTTTTGGTAGTTTGTTTGCGATTTGATCCGCTTCAGCTACTCGAACTGGATCTGTTGTCTTTAGATCTATTTCAATATGTATTGATTGGTTTTGCATTGGAATTAGGGTATTTGCTACACTGCTCAACTTACTATCTAGGCTTGTCCTCTGCACACAATAACGGCAACTGAAAAGTTGGAGTACCTTCTTATGAAAAGACATGTAACGCGATTTTTATTATTAACAACGGCCTTCTTGTTTGTACAGAGCGCTAAGGCACAGCAAGTTTCTCCAGACATTTTTATTCTCGATAACGGAATGAAGTTTATTCTGTTGCCGAGAACCGCTGAACCCAACAGTGTTGCGGCTGGGTGGGTTGCGAAAGTTGGGTCAGTCAATGAGCGACCCGGAATTACGGGTTTAAGCCATTATTTCGAACACTTAATGTTTAAGGGAACAGACACTATTGGAACAAGTGATGCTGAAAGAGATTCTGCGTTTACTGAAAAAGAAAGTGAACTAAGAAATCAAATGCTCCACATTGTGTGGGGAGAACAATACGACCGTTTCAAACGTGGAGAGATTGACGACCCGTGGGACGAACAGTATGACACACCACAACTCTCCGCTCTTCGAAAAGAACTTATTGAAACAATGAACGAACACAGGTCTGTCATCGTGAAGGATGAGTTTTCTTCTGTGTACCAGAAGGCTGGCGCTGTTGGAATGAACGCGTTCACATCTGAGGACATCACTTTTTATATCAACGGTTTACCTGCAAACAAAATCGAACTTTGGTGCTGGATGGAGTCTGATCGTCTTCAAAACAGTGTCTTTAGGGAGTTTTTTTCCGAACGAGATGTTGTGCATGAAGAGCGTCGAATGCGCACCGAAGCCTCGCCAACTGGTGAGTTTGATGAACAATTTAATTCTATGTTTTGGCAAGCTTCTCCATATTCATGGCCAGTGATTGGCTGGCCTAGTGACCTCAATAGCTATACCCTTGATGAAGCAAAAAGATATTTTGACATTTATTACCGACCAAACAATCTTATTGGTGTGCTTGTCGGGGATTTTGATCTAGATAAAACAAAGGGCTTGATACAACAATATTTTGGTCGACTTGAGCGAGGAACAACACCACCGCCGCCTGTTCCAACAATTGAACCAAGGCAAAAGGCTCCACAGCGACTTGTTGGTGAGGTGGATGCACAATCTCAAGTTGAGGTTCGGTACCACGCCGTTCCGTTTGGGCACAAAGATGCGTATGCGCTTGAAGTACTCTCCGCAGTTTTAAACGGAAGGACTGGTCGATTGTTTAAAAACATGGTTGAGGGTGAAGAAATCGCCGCAGATGCCGGCGTACGCTTTGATGGTAAAAAATATGCAGGTGCTTTCTCTTTCTACGCAACAGTGAAAGGTGACACTGAGCCCGAAGAACTCGAACGCGCTTGGTACGTTGAGTTAGAACGCTTAAAGAATGAGCCCGTCTCTGACAGAGAATTACAAAAAGTAAAAAACAACATTGTTGCGGATCAATACAGGGGCTTGCAAAGTAACTTTTACCTCATGATTCAGCTTGGTTTTTTTGAAATGTTTGGGAATTGGGATTACATTAATACGGCAGCAGGTGATTTGTTAGACGTTACAAAAGAGGATATTTTGTCCGTTGCAAATAAGTATTTTGATCTCACCAACTCTTCTGTGGCTGTGTATCGACGATCAGTAGATGCTGAGCCCATCGACGAAGAACTGTTAGAGTTTTCTCCACAACAATTGGCAATAATTAAACAGGCTCTCGGTGAACTTGAAAGTGTTCCTGTGGAAGAACTAGCGCCTGCTCTTGCCGATATGAGAACTCAGGCGGCACAAGTGCCGCCTGAATTTAAGCCCGTCTTTGAGTACTTGCTCAAAAAACTTGAAGATCGGGTAAACGAAACATTGAACGAGGAATCAAACGAATGATACTAACAACAATATTATTGACTGCAATTTGTAGCATTCCGGATCACCCTAACGAGATCGAGTTTGCTCAATATCTGTTTTCTCCTCCTTCACCAACCGAATATCGGCACGAGTTATCTAATGGAATTCCTGTATATCTCGCCCAAGATACAGAATTACCACTCGTTGACATATCTCTCATATTCAGGGGTGGTCCTTATCTTGAATCAAGCGACAAAGTTGGTCTCGTGTCAATGATGAGAAAACTTGTTCGAAATGGTGGAACAACATCGCTATCTGCTGAAGAATTAGATGAGCAGTTTGAGTTTTTAGCAGCAGGTGTAACAGTTGGGGGTTCTGGTGAAACAACAAGTGCTTCCTTAAACAGTCTTTCTTCTAATTTTGATGAAAGTTTGTCCCTGTTTTTAGATATGGTTAAAAATCCAGGTTTTCAACAATCGAGAATTGATTTAAGCAAAGACACTGTCATTGAAGGGCTTAAACAGAGAAACGACCACCCTTCTACTATTTTGAAGCGAGAGTCTTCGAACGTGTTATATGGTGATTCCTATAAAGGTCGATCAACTACGGATCAAATGGTTGAGTCTTTTACACGAAACGATTTTCTCTCAATGCATCGCCGCATTATGAACCCCTCTAACCTCATCATTGCTGTGAGTGGGGATTTTGAAACAGAGTCAATGCTTTCCTTGTTGGAAAAAGCGTTTGGGGATTGGGAGTTTGGAGAGGTTGTGACCACACCCCCCGATGTTGTTTCTGAGTTTACACCTGGTATTTATTACGTGGATCAAGATGTTTCTCAGGGTGGAGTACGCTTGGGGTTGCGCTCGCTCAGGTTGGGTGATCCTGATGTTGAAGCAGCGACAATCATGAACTACATATTGGGTGGAGGTGGATTTAGTAGCAGAATTACACAAACTGTTCGATCTGATGAGGGGCTTGCCTATAGTGCTGGTTCTTATTTTTCACCCGGAGTGTATATGGATGGTGTTTGGGGTGCTGGGTATGAGTCAAAAAACAAAACAGTAGCACTTGCTGCGGCGCTCATATTTAATGAAGTTGACACAATTAAAAATGAACTGGTTTCCAAAGAAGATATTGAATTAGCAAAAAGTGCGCTTGTTGAACAATTCCCATCTATATTTCAGTCGAAAGCTCAGACAATAGGCGTGTTTGTTAACGATGAACTCATTGGAAGACGTCCTGATTATTGGTCAACATATACGCAAAAAATAAACTCCATAACACCAGAAGACGTCAAGCGTGTTGCCAATAGAATTTTAAACGAGAATGAAATGGCGCTTGTTATTGTTGGAGATTGGAAAAGTATTTCAGAGGGTACTGAACGTGCGAACGTTGAACAAATTCAACAGATCATCGATGGCCCCGTTGTTGAGCTTCCTATTAGAAACCCGTTAACGCTTGAACCATTGACTGAATAGGGTATGAAACACGATGGCTAGACCAGTAAAACCCGGCTGGATAACTGCAAAAACCGCAGATACAAACGAATTGTATGAGCGGTCTGTTCAGTGCCCTGAGTCTGAGGTGGAATTAATTTATCAGGCGTGGAATGAACTGAGAGATCGAAAACCATTAGTTGTTCGAGAAGATTTTTGTGGAACATCCGCTGTTGCAAGAGAATGGGTAAAACATGATCCCAACAATAGGGTCGTTGGGGTTGATCTTGACCCAGAAGTTCTCGCCTGGGCGAACAAAAAAATTGGTGAAGAACTCACGAGCGAGCAGGCCTCTAGAGTACGCCTAGTTGAGAATGATGTGTTTACAGTTGATCTTCCAAAAGTTGATTGCACGCTCGCAATGAATTTTAGTTACTACGGTTTTAAAAAGCGAGAAATGTTGTTGAAATATTTCAAGAGTGTGCGAGAAGGCCTTTTGGATGATGGCATATTTCTTTTGGATGCATATGGCGGAAGTGATTCGTTTGTAGAAATGGACGAAGAAAGAGATTTAGATGGATTCACGTATGTTTGGGACCAACACCTTGTTAACCCAATCACGGGCGACGTTGTCAACCATATTCATTTCGAGTTTCCCGATGGATCAAAAATTAAAAACGCATTTACATATGAATGGCGGTTTTGGACTCTACCTGAAATTCAAGATGTTTTGGTAGACGCTGGATTTAACCGAGTGGTTGTGTATTGGGAGGGAACCGACGAAGATGGTGACGGGAACGGTGTTTGGAAGATTGATGATCGTGGTGAAGCGTGTGCAGGATGGGTTGCATATATTGCGGCATTAAAATAAGAACGAATGAATTCACTCATTGACATGTCTTCTGATGTAGGTGTTTGGCTCTCAAACGAGTTGTCTTCTGTTAGTGATTTACTTGACCAACATTTAGAAAGCCGGCACGAAGCCGTGAATGATGTGTGTAGACATATTTCTCGGTATCGAGGAAAAATGTTACGCCCCTCACTTGTATTGTTATCTTGGAAGGCTGTAAAAGAAGGTAGTGATCTACCCGAGTCGCTTCATTGTGCTGCTGCTGTAGTAGAGTTGATTCACCTTGCAACGCTTGTTCATGATGACGTGTTAGACGAAGCGGAGATTCGTCGCGGTGGACAGACGATCAACTCGCTGTGGGGAAATGAGGGGGCTGTAATGTTGGGTGATTATTTGCTCTCTAGCGCGTTTCATCTTTGCTCAACGGCCAGATGCCCAGATTTAAATATTTTACTTGGAGAAGTTACAAATACACTCTGTGCTGGCGAGTTGGTACAACTCTATCACCGCAATGATGTCAAACTTACACTACAAGAGTATTACCAGATTATTCACGACAAAACCGCCTCGCTTATTTCTGCTTCTTGCAAAATTGGTGGGATTATTGGAGATGGTACTGAGCAGGTCGTTCATTCACTCGGTGTGTACGGAGAATCTATTGGCACGGCTTTTCAGATTCGCGATGATTTGATTGATATTCTCTCAGACGAGGGAGCTGCTGGAAAACCAACAGGAAGAGATGTTGCAAAAGGAAAGATGACATTACCAGCAATTTTGATGCTTAAAAACAATCCAGATTGTTTTGATCAACTTGCGAAAATTGTAAAAGATGACAACCCGTTTGAACTTAAAAAAATGTTAATCGAAACCTCCTCCATTGAACAGGCGGAGGTTGTCATTCAAAATCTTGTAAACAAGGCTGTTGACTCTGTTGGGTCATTTTCTGAAACACCTTCTCGTAGGCTTCTTGTGACTTTAGCCCAACAACTTACAAAACCAATTACCTGTTAATTCTGGTACTATTCTGTTTTTGGGGATACGCGTTCCGTGTACCTAGTGGTCTAGGTAGCTGTTTTGGTTTAAGGGGTTCGACTCCTCTGCGGAATTTTTTTGGTTAAGCGCTCTTCATTGGTGCTTTTGGAGTTTTCATCATGTTGCCACGTCGCCCCTTCTCAAGTGGAAAGCTTGGATTTTTGTACGCGCCTCCCTATAGAGTTCAAGGCATTAGTGTTGCAGGTGAACAAACAGTCATACACATTCCTGAACTTGATCTTGCTTTCGATATTGGTCTCTGTCCAAGACCCGCGCTCTCTGCAAATGTAGTCGCCATTACGCATGGTCATATGGATCATGTCGCTGGGCTACCCTATTATTTCAGTCAACGGCATTTTCAAAAAATGGGGACTGGCACCTGTGTTTGTCACAAAGATATTGCTGGTGCTATTCAAAACATGATGGCTGGATGGGCAGATCTTGAACACCAACATACACCCCACAAAATAGTGCCGCTTGGTCCTAACGAAGAGTACGAGATTAAACCCTCCATTACGCTTCGAGCGATCGAGGCTGATCATGGTGTCCCAGCACTATCGTACGCTGTTGTGGAGCACCGAAAAAAGTTGTTGGAAGACCTGAAAGAACTTCCTCAATCTACATTACGTGATCTAAAGGCTTCTGGAAAAGAAATCACAAAAACTCTTGAGATTCCTCTTGTCGCATTTACTGGGGACACTGAGATGGGCGACCACCTTTTTCGACCTGAGTTTGCAAAATCTCCTCTCGTCCTTGCAGAGTGTACTTTTTTTGAAGAAGACCACCGAACCCGTGCTTCGATCGGGAAACATCTACATATAGATGACATAGCCGAGCTCTTAACAATATGGAGTGCTGAGAATATTGTTCTTGTTCACTTAAGTAGAAGAACAACGATTGAACAGGCAAGAGCAGCGTTAGAAAAAAAGATTCACAAAAGCGATCTGTCTCGTGTACATATTCTGATGGACCACAAAACAAATCGAGAGAGATTTGAAAAACAGGCAGAAGAAGAAACGCTCTGTTCTAAAGACGCTTGACGAACAGCCTCTCTGTTTATACATTTACTTGCTTGAATTGGTTGTTCTGTTTTTTTCCCGACCCTCTATAGATTTATTGTTTTTTTTATGTCAAAAAATACCATTGATGTTCAACAGCTTCGCGAAGACATGTTGGCTCAATTACGACGTAACTATCCTGCAATGTGTAGAAGGTGGTTTGAAGATATCGAGATCCTTGGTATTTCTGGGGGATCGATCATCGTATATTTACAAGAAGATGTGCAACTTAAATATCTCGAACGAAGTTGTAAGGATCAATTTGTTGAAGCTGCACAAAGTGTTACAGGACATTTACTCGGTGTTCGTTTTTCTAACTCGCGCAATCTTGAGGCTCATTCAAACGGCACCGCGGTGTTCGATCCTTCTGGGTCTGTTATCTCGGGAGATGACATTTTTAGCGAGATGCTTATCAGCCCAGACTACAGTTTTGACAATTTTGTTGTTGGGCCAGGAAACCAACTCGCGCACGCTGCCTCTGTTGCTGTTGCAAAAAAACCATCGCATGCATACAACCCATTATTTATACACGGAGGCGTAGGGTTAGGAAAAACGCATTTGCTACAGGCGATCTGTCAAACTGCTATGCGGTCGAACAGTTCCATGCAAATTTATTATGTTTCTTGCAACGGATTCCTCACGCAGTTCTTAGAATCTGTTCAGGCTGGAGAAATGTCTCTGTTCCGAAACAAGTTTCGGGCTTTCGACATGCTGATCATCGACGACATTCACGACCTGTCAAACCGTGAACAAACGCAAGAAGAATTCTTTCACACTTTTAACACTTTGTTTCAATCCGGAAGACAAGTTGTTCTCAGTTCTGATGCGCCCCCCAGCGACATTCCACACCTTGAAGACAGGCTGATCAGTCGGTTTAGTTGTGGGCTTGTTGCGGGTATTGACCCACCGGGGTTTGAAACCCGCGTTGCGATTATCAAGAAAAAGGCTGCATTGCGTGAGATAGAAATTCCAGACGATGTTTCAAATTATATTGCTGCTCGTCTCAACCAAAATATTCGCCAACTCGAAGGGGCTTTGACAAAATTACAGGGGCTTTCCCTTCTAGATGGCGCGCCGATCAGTGTATCAATGGCAAAAACTGCCCTCACGGGTGGAAGCGAGTGTGGTGGCATACGCAAACAAATAACGATTCAAGACATCCTCGACGCAATCAGCACATTTTTTGACGTAAAACTTGTTGATTTGCTCTCAAAACGAAGAAACAAATCTATTACTACCCCTCGGCAAGTTGGCATGTGGCTCGCTCGAAAGCACACACGATTTAGTCTAGAAGAAATTGGGGGATATTTTGGTGGCCGCGATCACACGACCGTCATGCACGCGATCAAAACGGTGGACTCAAAAAAATCTTTGAACAAGCAACTCGACCAAGACCTCACGAGGCTCCACAACCTGCTCACAGAACAGGACAGAGACGCTCGTTCCTCCACAGAATAGAGCCGCAACAGGTCGGTGGATAGGTTGTGGAAAACCATTCTCTGTTGTTCTATACAAACCCTGTTTGTGGTCCCCTAAGAACAACAAACATCGCGACCTGTGGCAAGCTGCGACGAACAGCCCTATGTAAAACAACAGGTTGTCCACACGCTGGGGCCTTTTTAACCTGTTGTTTTTATTTGGGTTATGCGCTTTGGCGAGTCCGTATCCACGAGTTGACAGCGCATACAACGAAGAAGACGGTATATATTTCTATGTAGAGTTTTCTTTTGCAATGTGGATGACTCAAGACTGAACGCTCAGCTTTCGCCAGTTTGTAAGTGTTTGCGCTGCTCTTCCAGAATCAATTGTTTCTGTTGCAATCTGTACGCCCTCAGAGAGGTCAGAAGCTCGATCAGCAAGAAAAAGGCCAAGAGCGGCATTAATCACAGTCATCCCACGTACGCCATTTCTAAGAGACCCTGTGAGGGTATCTTGAACGAATTCGGTTGCTTGTTCAAGGTCATTTGCTGTAACCTCGTCTAGGGGGCAATAGTCGAGCCCAATCTCGATCGGATCGATTACCGACTCTGTAATCTCACCTCGATGCACATAGGCAACTCGAGTAGTTGTAGCAATTGAAACCTCATCGAGCCCATCAGCTGAATGTACCACTGCCGACTTTGTTGTAGATCCCCGCTGTAATGCTTCTGCCATTGGCAAAACAAAAGCATCATCCCAAACTCCTAGTAACTGCCTTCCGGCACCACACGGGTTCGATAGGGGTCCAAGTAGATTGAAAATGGTTGGAAAACGTAACTGTTTACGTACTGGCATGACATTGGCGACAGCTTTGTGGTGGTTTGGAGCAAAGCAAAAACAAATATTTTCTTGTTCAAAAGAGGCTTGTTGCTGAGTTTTTGTGGCGTGAATGTTGACACCTAGAGCCTCGAGTACTTCTGCAGAACCACGACCGGTTCTCGACCGATTTCCATGTTTGGCAATTTTTACACCACACGCAGCAAGCACGATTCCAGCAGCTGTTGAAACATTAAAGGTTTTTGGCGCACCGCCTGTTCCGCAAGTGTCCAAGAACGTTGTGTGATCACCACACACATCAAGGCGATCAACAAATTCTCGCATAATGGAAGAAGCGCCAAACAATTCTTCTCCCGAGGGGATTCTGCTTGCGAGCATCGTGAGCAAACCACCAACGAGACCATCTGGAGCATGTCCCGACATGATAATTTGCCACGCCGAGGCAATTTCTTCTGAAGAAAGAGTTTTTCCGCAGCGGACCTTGTCAAGGGCAAAGTGAAGCGGCTCAAGATTGCATGGTTCTTTTTGCATGTTGTCTGTCATGGTCTGCAAATCATACGCAGAGGCGGGTACTATTGCACTGTGATCGCAGAAGCATATCTCCACCAACTGAGCCCATTTGCAATTGAGTTAACTGAAAGCTTTGGTTTGCGATGGTATGGACTTGCGTATATCTGTGGATTTTTACTCGCATGGTGGTTCATTCGATTGATGGCAAGAACGGGGCGATCGCCACTGTCGCCAGAGCAAGCAGGCGACCTGCTTTTTGCAGGAGTACTAGGTGTTTTGATTGGAGGAAGAATTGGGTACGCCGCCTTTTATGACCAATCGCTTCTCGTGGGGTTTAGCAACACAATTCCTTGGTGGGATCTTCTTGCAATCAATCGTGGCGGCATGGCAAGCCACGGAGGCTTCCTTGGCGTGCTTGTTGCTTTTTTCATCTGGGGCCGCAAACATCACGTTTCAGTGTTGCACCTCACAGATTTAGGAAGCGTGGGGTGTACAGCAGGTTTATTCTTTGGAAGACTCGCGAATTTTGTGAATGGAGAACTGTGGGGCAAAAAATTAGAAAACCAAACCGATCCCCCATGGTGGTCAGTAAAGTATCCAGCCGAGATAACAGAGTTGTGGACACAACATCCAGAAATGTATGGTGAGCAACTTGCTGCTATCGAGCCGCTTAGAAGCACGGTCGTTGGCGGGAACGATTTCTATGTGCAGATCGTTTCTGAAGCATATGCTGGAAACGAGGTCGTTATTGCATCGCTGTCTCCTCAACTCACAGCGTGGTATCCATCCCAACTTTTTCAGGCGATCTCAGACGGACCTCTCCTGCTCGCCGCGTTGCTCTTGGTTTGGTTCGTTCCAAGAAAGCCGGGCATAGTGAGCGGCTGGTTTCTCATTGTGTATGGAACCCTTCGAATTTTCACAGAAATGTTTCGCCAACCAGACGAAGGTGTATCTCTGATCGCAGGCATGTCTCGTGGCCAACTACTCAGCGTTGGCATGATTTTCGCCGGATGCTTGTTGGCAGTAGTTTGTGCGAAATCAGAAACGGAAACGTATGGCGGAATATTTAAGAAGAAACAGGCATCAACATAGCCTCACCCCGACTCAAATGAGTCCACCGAACAACAAGAGACTCGAGTAACACCTTCACAGAAATGTTTGTGCGGATCTGGCTTTCTATATCCGACAAAATTGCAGCGCCTCGAACAGCTAACAGCGACTGCTCTTTCGTACCGAGAAGTAACCTGCGAATCTGTAATCCTAAAAGACGCAAAATGATAGAAAATGCCCGTCTGTTTGCAGCCTCCTTACTACACAAAGGGTTGCTCTTCATCTGGTTTTTAATGTATGAATCGACAAACTCTAGCAGGCGAACGGTCGCTTCAGGAAAGGGAGCACCACTACCAAGACCCTGTATGAAATGTTGGATGGACTGAGAAAGTTGAAACAGCCCGTGATCCTTTGCTATGACAAAATCTCCCGGAGAACCTGAAGCGTATTCAAGCAACCAACCCGCTTCCTCCTCTGGTACCTCAATAGCGGAATGAGACAACCATTGCCGCATTTCTTCGTCTTGAAGCGTAGAAAACTGCGCAATTTGGCATCGACTTCGAATTGTAGGTAACAATAAATCGTCTCTAGAAGTTACGAGAACAAGGAACGTTCCAAGCGGTGGTTCTTCGAGGGTTTTAAGCAGTGCGTTTTGTGCAACTTCATCAAGTAATTCTGCTTCATCGATAACGAAGAATTTGTTCCCGCCCCCTACTGATGTTTTATATGCAGATGCATCATGAGTTTTGTCATCAGATGTGCGTCCCCCAATCATCCGCTCTCTTAGAAGATCCACAGGAATGTTTGTTTGTTTTCGACGGACAAGCGATGGGTTTTTTGACCAAGCGGCATCTTCTTTTCGAATAACGTGAAAGTCAGGGTGTTGAAACTCTTCCCGATCAACTTGAAACACGCCTTGAATCTCATTTGTGATAAGAGCGCGTGCAAATTCTTGTGCAACCGCGAACTTTCCAACACCAGCAGGTCCCTGAAAAATCCATGCATGATGATTTCGTTCATGTTTTAGCGCGTTTTGAATCGTTGTTACCGCAGCCTGTTGTCCAACAATTTTTGTCATAAAGGAGCATGGTACATGGACAAAGCAGCACGCCATTTGGCGCACCCAAGAAAAAAGGCACGAATTTTTAATCTAGGTGAAATTGTTTGAGAAAATTCTAGGGCATGCAGTTTTCAAAACTCAAAATATTGCCGCCAAAAGTAAAGATTCCCCCCCTGCTGTTTTTGGCGTTAGGGGCGGCTATCGCCGCAGCGATTACGCTAGAACACGGCCACTTGCTTAGAAACGGCATTGGGATCGGAGTCATAGTTACAACAACGTGTGTATCGTTTGCTATTTGTACGAACAGTCAAAAGAAATCTTTCATTGCGATTGTTTTAGCAACAATTGGGGTGTTTGTTACAAGAACTTCTTATGTTTGTTACTCCACAACGCCAAGCTGGGTTGTATGTAACGACGGCGATCTCATAAAACTGTCGGGTACTGTTATATCGAATCCAATATGTAAAAGACGTACTACGGGTGCTATGTCATTGAAAGACGATCGAGAACAACAAACAACATTTGAGTTTCACGCATCACCAGAAAAAAAAGATTCCACTTGCTCTAACCACCTGTTTGTAGCAAAAGTAAACGGAGACACAAACCTTTCTAAAGGTGATGAGATAGAGGCAATTGGAAAGATAAAGAGAAACAAATTTTCAGCGAGTGGTTCTACTTACTATTACATAGATTCACCCGAGTTAATACAAAAGAAGAGAACCGAGCGTTCAGCGCAACAGAAGATAGAAGTATTTATAAAAAACAAGATTGTTTCAGGGACATCAGGAAGGGTAAAAACACTGGTATTCGCTGTGTTTTTTGGTGAACACATCAATGGTTGGACTGAACTCTCGCAGGTGTTTCGAAAAAGTGGTTTGTCGCACCTTCTTGCAGTAAGTGGGTTGCACATAGCAATAGTCATCGTTGTCCTGCTTAGGATCGGTTCTTTGATATCACAAAGTAAAACAGGAAGGGTGCTCATCACCTGTGTAGCGGCACTACTGTTGTTAGTTTTGATACAGAATAGACCGCCCGTAGTTCGCGCAACATTGATGTCAATCTTTATTTCTCTTCTACACTTTAAAGGACAAAGATACGACGGGCTGGGAATAACCACACTCATTTTTCTTTGGATGGTGTGGGACAATCCAGTTCAAATTCAACAGGTTGGGTTTATTCTTAGTTTTTCTGTTGTCGCTGGGCTGTTCGTTTTGCTACCAACACTCAAGTGGAAACTCATTGGTCCCACTGGTGTATTCTCGACACTTTTAGAGACAACAAGACACAAATTAGCGTCGCTTTGGACAGTTGGTTTTTGTGCGCTACTCATCTCTGCACCAATAACGGTGTACCTGTTTGGAACGATTGCTTTGGCGAGTCTTGTGACGAATGTGGGCGGAGTTTTTCTTTTGTTTTGTATTCTTTTTTTTGGACTTCTCCGAGTTATCGTAGGGTGGATTCATCCTGCAATCGATTCACCACTGTTTTTCTTACTACAACAATCTTCACAAGGGTTGATCCATCTTGCTGACACGATTGGTTCTGTTCCACTTGCAGTTGTATCAGTTCCAAAAACAACGGAGTTATTCTTAGTCATCACGTTTACATATGTGATCTTAGCAAGTGTAATGTTGAGATATCAAAAAACAAAATTTCTGCTCTATTGCACATACCTCCTTATTTTATTTTTAAAACCTAACGAAAGTGCTGTTCAAATAACAACCCTAAACGTCGGGCATGGAACATCACACATTGTCATTGATGCGCACGCAACCTTACTAGTGGATGTAGGTTCAAGAGTAAATTTAGATGTAGGGCTCACTGTTTTACTCCCAGAACTAAAGCGGTTGGGTGTACGAGAAATAGACAAAGTAATTATTACACACAACGACCTTGATCATTGTTCCGGCATTCTCGATTTGTTTGAACACTATAAAGTACAAGAACTTTTTATTACTCCACACACACTAAAAAACCAAACCAAAACGATCGAAAAGATATTGTTTTCAGCAAAAAGCAATGGAGTGTTTGTAAAAGAAATTCATAAAGGCTGGCAAACAGAAACAAAGAATGTGACGGTTCGTTCCATTTGGCCAGAGAAAACGAGAGTACACTCCTCTTCGAACGAAGCATCGGTTGTATTGTTGGTTGAAGCGGAAAACAGGCGAGTTTTGTTGACAGGAGATATAAATGAAGCAGCCATTAGCGAGGTTGCGTTGCAAAACCTTCCAGTTATTGATGTGTTGGAGCTTCCACATCATGGACAATGGAGCGAGGAATCGTTGGGATTTGTTGAAGAGCTACAGCCAAAGGTAGTCTTGCAATCAACGAGTAAAAGAAGGTTTTCATCAGACAAGTGGCTGCTCCCAAACACAGCCGAGAGATATGTGACCTGTATTGATGGCCACATCACCACAGAAATAACAAAAAAGGGAGAACTACGAGTTACAACGACCTACACAAAACACAATGATCTTTATTGAGAAGCCTCATCAACAATCTTGCGCAGTGTTTCTTTGCCTGTTGTACCCGCAAGTTCCCACCTTGGGACGAAACGCCCATCTATGAGCAGAACAGGAACGCTTCGTCGCCAAACGCGGACCTTTGATCGAATATCATCGTTTAGTATCGCGGCAACATCGCCACCGTTTGCAACCGTTGCAATAGTCGATGCGGGTTGGTCGCACATCTCAGAGGCAATTTCAGCGAGTGCTTGTAGCGACACAACATTGGTGAGGGTCATAAATGTAGTATGAACGTTCCACCTCGCCTCTTTGCCACAAAGAATGTCAACCGATTCTACAACTTTTGCCATGTTGCACGAACCGGGGTAGGTCGTCTTGAAATTTTCTACTCCAGTGTTACATTCACTGTCAATAGGAAAGTGTCTGTACACATAAGAAGCGTTGGAGTTTTCTTTGAGAACACTTTTTACAATTGCATCTAGTTTTTGGGTAGATTCTGTTTGATAATCCCCCCAAACGACAATCTCAACCGCACCATCACCTAGTGGAGAATATCGGTTTTCTTCAGCAAATGTGTGTGTTTTTCCAACCCTCCAATCCTCGACGAGTTTTTCAATTGCCGAGGGCGGCGCAACTTTTGAAGAGGAGTTTGTTGCGACAGTGTCAATGACACGAGCGAGTGAGTCCTGCCCCCCGTAGTACCAAAGATATTCAACACCATTGATAAAAATCATGGGCGTAAACCAGATTCCAAGCGCCTTGCCATCAACAGCGTCGTCCTTCACTTTTTGCAACGTTTGTTGGGAGAGCATGGTTTGGATAAATTGTTGTGGATCAAACCCAAGCATTGTGAGATCCTGAGAAAACGTTTCGTCAGTAAAACTACCCCTGTTTTCAAACAACCACGTATGCATTTTTTCCCATCCATCTTGGCCTCCGAGCAAAAACGCCGTTTCTGCTGCGCGTGCAGCCCAACACGCATTTCCGTGCATTTTTAATGTGCCGATCTCATCGTTGCACTCGAAATTAAGTGGGAAATGTTTAACGGAGATAGAAACATCGTCTCGCTGTTCAAAAATTCGCATCAGTTGCGTTTCTAATCTTTTACAATCAGGGCACTGATAGTCAGTGAACATAACAATTTGGACAGGCGCATCTAGAGCCCCAAATCGATGATCAGCCTCAAGGAGTTTTAGAGTTGGGGAGTTCTCATTTCCAGCAAGTATTTTTTGAAGATTGTCTTCACTTGCGGCAGCCTTCTGGCCAGAAGCAACAAGATATCCCCCTAGAAGAATAACAGTAGTACACCCGAACCAAATAAAGAAACTCTTTCCTACGCAGGAGGTGTTTATATTCTTTGAAGAACGCAATCGCAACTCCGCGGAAACCCATACCACTACATTAAAGCAGTGTACGGCTGCGCACCATTTACAAAAATGGCCACCGACAAGCATCGCAATAGCAAACCCGATTGACCCAAGCATTCCTAAGCGTATCGCCCATAAAAGAGATGTGTTTTCTCCACGGGTTTTAATCCACACAATAGAAATAGTTGTGAACCAAGCAATCCCAACAAATGAAACGGGCCACATGAATGAACCAAACGGAATATTCCCCAAAGGTCCATTGGTCACAAAGTCACACCCACTTTGGGGGCCACAACCAGGAGGAGTTGACCACAACCCCAACTTTGGTCCAGCGAGAATCAGCGCCGCAGCGGTAGCTAGCAAAGCAGAAACAAGTGAGACCCAAAAAGTAATAGTTCGCGTTTGTTTTTCACAATTTGTTGTATTTTCAGTCATACATTTTCCTACATTTTTTGTGGAACTTCGATTCCAAGAAGACCAAGACCATCAATGAGCACCCTTCGGGTGATATCAGACAGGCGTAATCGCGACCCGCGCACCTGTTCGTCTTCCACCCTGAGAACGGGGCACGCTTGATAGAACGAACTAAATGCATCGGTTAATTCATACAACCAAGTACAAAGCCTGTGAGGTTCTAGGTGGTGTGCGACAGTACGAACCACTTCACCATATTGCAATAATTGTAAGACCAGTTGCCGCTCTTCTGGAGTTTCTAAAATAACATCGGAACCAAAAGAACGCTCGCCTGATTTTTCCAAAAGAGACGTAATTCTTGCACAAGCATATTGAATATAGGGACCGGTGTTACCCTCAAAAGAGATCATTCTGTCCATATCAAACACATAATCACGAACTAAGTCATTCGATAGATCGGCATATTTAATAGCACCAATTCCAATCTGCCGACCGATAGTTTCGAGGTCTTCGCGGCACATCCCGTGGGTAGGAGCTTTTGGATCATCGCTGCGTCTGACCACTTCAGACGTACCCCGATCCACAGCTTCGTTGAGTAAAGAAGAAAGTGTTACGTTAGAACCACTTCTTGTCTTTAGCGGTTTTTGGTCTTCACCTAACACAGAACCAAAAGGAATATGGACGAGTTGCACAGCCGCACCATCTGGGGTTTTGTCCCAACCGACAAGTTGTGCAGCATCAAACAAATCCCTAAAGTGATCGCGCTGCCTTGCATCTACGACATAGATAACTCGATCGCAACAGAGTTCTTGTGTACGGAAATAAACAGCAGCAAGATCTGTTGTTGCATACAAAAAACCACCATCCGACTTGCGTATGAGCATTGGGCGGTCTCTGTTCTGAAAGCGAACTATGAGTGCACCCTCATCTTCTTCAGCAAGGCTCGAATCAATAAAAGCCTGCGCGACAAAGCCAAGTTTGTCTCGATAAAACGACTCGCCACGATTGTCTTCTGCACCAAGTTTGACATTAAGTAGGTCAAGAGATTCATACACATTCTTCATTGTGCAATCAATCAATTTTTGCCAAGAAGCACTAAGGTCCTTGTCTCCTTGTTGAAGTTTTACAAGGATTAACTTTGCGCCACTTAGTGCCGCGTTGGCACCTTCGTTTTGTTCTTCTAATTCCACAAGGCGGTGTGGACCTGCCACGATCCTTTGGGCGGTTTCTAATCCACTCACATCACTTTTTGCACGAAGCTGGGCGTCTTTATACGCACTGTTTAAGTGTTCAATTGTAAGAGAGTCGAGGTCGACCCCCCCACGAAGCAGTCGTTCAAGCACCATTGCAATCGGCAGCCCCCAATCACCAAGATGATTTTGTCGATACACAACTCTGCCAAGCCGTTCAAAAACTCTCGCAAGCGAATCACCAATGATTGTTGACCGAAGGTGCCCAACATGTAATTGTTTTGCAACATTCACTCCACAGAGGTCGATTGCAACAGGGTGTGAGTCTAGGTCTAACTCGACACCAAGAGATTCGTTGTCCATCGCATGACACAAATTTGAGAGTGACTCTGAAGCAAGCGTAACATTGATAAATCCAGGACCCGCCACTTCAATTGAGTCAGCAAATCCACCAAGATCAAGATCTTCAGTAATTTTTTGAGCAAGTTCTCGTGGGTTTTCACCCCGCTTTTTTGCTAATCCCATGATGCCATTGACTTGATAATCACCAAATTTTTGGTTTTGAGAAAGCCGCACGACTGGGTTTGCATTGACATACTCTTCTCCCAATACGCGACCAAAAGATGCTTGGACAGCATCCGAAATTGTTTGTTTTGGATCCATGGCCATAGAGTACATACGATACACACACCAAATCATTCTCGTTGAGAAAAACAAACCAATTGTGACAGTCAATTTCAAAGCCAAAAGGCGTGAAGTGGTGTTTGCCGACTCAGGCGGTAGAATTTGGTAAAATTGCACCCTTATGGCATCCCCAACAACCGAACCGACAACACAACTAGAGAAAAAAGATCGTTGTGGCGATCTCGACCACAGGCCGAGGGTACTGCTTGGAAAGATGGGTCTAGATGGTCATGACCGCGGTGTAAAATTGATCGCGAGGGCACTTCGCGACAGTGGAATTCATGTGATTTATTCCGGTCTTTGGCAAACCCCAAGATCACTCGCAATTTCTGCTCGAGACGAGGATGTAGACATGATGGCATGCTCGATGATGAGTAACTCGCACCTTGTACTTGTACCAAGAATGATGGAAGAGCTTAAAAACGTGGGTCGAGAAGACCTAATCGTTGATGTAGGTGGGATTATTCCACAAGAGGACATCGAGCCACTACTTTCGAGCGGCGTACGAGATGTGTATCACACAGGAACAAGCATGATTGAGATAGTCGACGCTGTTCGATCAGCAACTGTGAAGAAAAATCCAATCAACTCAGACAACCCAATTGCAACACTTGCAAGAAACATCAGTCTGATCGAAGAGGGGTGCGCAGTTGACGCACCAAAGAAACGGCCAGATAGGGTCATCGGGTTTACCGGTTCACCCGGAGCGGGAAAATCCACACTTTCTGCCGCAATGGCAGCAGAAGCAGTTAGAAATGGCGACAAAGTAGCGATTGTTGCCTATGACCCAATGAGCCCAATAAGCGGAGGCGCCCTTCTTGGAGATCGCCTTCGAGTAGACTTTAATGCAGTTGATGAAAATGTTTTTTACAGAAGTCTTGCAAGGGTTGGTGAAGATTACGACTCACTTCCAGAAATCCTTGAATTGATTGGAGGCGCTGGGTTTAATCACGTTATTGTCGAAACAGTAGGGGCTGGACAAAACGACGTTGCGATTCGAACCCTTGTTGACACAACGGTGGTTGTGTTAGTACCCGGAATGGGGGATTCGGTTCAAATGGACAAGGCCGGCATACTTGAAATAGCCGACATTTTTGTCGTAAACAAGGCAGACTATGATGGAGAAAGCACGCTAGTGCGTGAATTACTCGACATAGCAAACGGTCGAGAGATTTTTGAAACAATTGCCACGCAAGGCAAGGGCGTCATAGAACTACTTAAGAAACTGTTCTAATCAATCTCGGTAGACCGGTCGGTCGGCGAGTTCAAAACTCCAGAGACTACCTACTTCTTCCGAAGTTAAGTTGCAAACATTCATACAACGATCAATCACATTGGACGGATCATCCATCGCGATATCTCCATGCATTTTGAATTTTGCAACAAGAATATCACTGAGATTTGCAGTGGTGTTTCTTGCGTGGCCCGTGGGATACATGATTAATCCACTTTCAAGAACATCACCATCAGCAAGCGTAATTTTCAAGGACGTTGGTATTCCGTCTGGATAGTTATCATCATATTCCTGCCCACCATGTTCAAAAGAAATTGTTTCCATAATCGCACGCGCAGTTGGGTGGAAAATAGCATCGGCATCAAAGTCGTACGGCGTTAACATCAAGCGCTTCCAAACATCATCGTTTGATTGTTTGAAGAAATCTTCACCCTCTTGCTTGGCGACATCTTGTGCCTTACGAAGCATCGCAGAAACAATATAGACCATGGAATGGTCAGCAGATTGACGCGTTTTTGGATCTCGTTTTGCGGGGTCCCCAATAATTCCAAACGCAGGTTCGTACGCTGTAATATGAATTGAAGTAATTTTTTCAGGTTCCGCAGCAATGCTAGGATTTTGTTGAATGAGATTAAGTAACCCTTGTAATGCCCCTGCAGATTGGTGTTCATACAATCCAATTTTAAAATGCATTCCCATCACCGCAAAATCATCACCACTGTGTGACAAGACAAGGTCAAAAGGAGAATCTCCTGATGTTGGTTCAAATTGACGGAACATAGATTCTGGGTTTCTAAAAATATCCCTTGGTCCCCGAAATCCACCCATCGACCGTTGGATTGAAAGAATAGCCACTTCGGTACTAATTGCAGCCGAAGAGCCTTTTGAGTCTGACAACTGTTTTCCAGCCCGAATTGCTCGCCATGGGATGTAATGTGCCACGCACATCCCAATCGCAGATTCTATTTGTTCGGCGGTTGCACCGCACATGGCACCAAACACAGCAGCAGAGGCGATCGCACCATGAACGACATGGTCAATCTTATAGGTTTTGAGACTAAAGACTTCGGCAAGCCTCCCACGTATCTCATCAAGCAAAATCATTCCACGTACTGCAACGCTTCCATCAAGACCCATAATTTGTGCTGCGGCAACTGGCACAGCATAGAAGTCATTGTGTCCAAACTCTCCAGCCCTGTGACCAAGTTCTGGGTTGAACCCAAAGTTTGTTCCGTTTGAATCCCACTCTCGCACAGCGGCGGCGTTTGCCAAGATTGCTTTTTCGGGTTTCACTGTTGTTGATGAACCAAAAACAGTTGCGCCACCCTCTGTTTCATAACGAAGTGCTTCATCTCGTAAAACTACTGGCGCGTTTGTTTTAACAGCAAGTGCAGAGAGACCACACAGGACGGCATCAGTAAAAAAAAGCGTTGTCTTGTCAACGACCTCTTTTGCAGGATCTCCAATTGTGTGGTTCATAAAATCAACTGCAAAGTTTCCAATCCCGAGAGCTTGATTAGAATTTTTTGGAAGCGTAACGAAAGTTTCTGTAGCTATTGTCATGTTGTATGCTTTAAATAATCATCAACCTGATCGGTTGATCCGAGGACGACACTCGTTCGTTGGTGCAATCCTTCTGGATGAATGTCGAGAATACGGTTACCCAGTGCAACCGCTTTACCCCCCGCTTGTTCAATAATCATTGCCATAGGATTTGCTTCATACATCAACCGAAGTTTCCCTTCTGGCTTATCGTTTGTTGGTGGATAAAGAAAAATACCGCCCTTTAACAATGTTCGGTGAACATCCGCGACCATGGATCCAATATACCGACTAGAAAAACCGTTTTCGTGTGCCCAAGTCAAGTAAGAACGAACCCCATCACTGAAATTTGCTGTGTATGCCTCGTTGATGGAATATGTTTTGTTTCCTAGAGGAATTTTCACATTTGCCTCAACAAGAACAAAAGATCCTATGGACTGATCAAGCACGAACATATCAACGCCATTCCCAGTTGTAAGTACAAGAATGGTAGAAGATCCATATAAAACGTATCCGGCCGCGACTTGTTTATTTCCTTTTTGGAGGACTGCTTCTTCTCTTGTCCCGTCATCTGGTAGACGGAGTACGCTGAAGATTGTGCCAACCCCAACAGAGACATCAATGTTTGAAGAACCATCTAGTGGATCAAACAACACGGCATATCTTCCACCCTCAGCCCTCTTTCGGAGGAAAAATGGCGTTTCATTTTCTTCACTTGCAAGAATCCCTATGTTGTCCCTGCTTCCGAGGCACCGCAAGATAAGTTCATTGGAAATAATGTCAAGTTTTTGCTGCATTTCTCCCTGGACATTTTCTTCACCAACCTCACCTACAACATCTTCAATTCGAGCGCACCGAACCTTATTGCCAATAGCTTTCGTTGCCAGAGAAATTGCAGAAAGAATCCAAGAAAACTCACCTGTTGCGCCTTCATACTTTTGTTCTTCTGCCAAGATGTGACTTTGAAGACTCGTTAGATTGTCGTTTGTCCAATTATGTTCCATCGTATTCCACATCCTTTGCGTGTTTGGGTAGGATATGTGCTCTTTGCAGTGGGGTATACGGAGCGTATTCTAACAGCCCTAGAAAGAAGGTATACAACAAATGACCAATCCCGATACTACGAAACAACCAGTGATTCTTGCAGCCCGCCGAACAGTTGTTGGACGATTCCTCGGTGGATTATCAAGAGTATCTGCCACAGACCTCGGTTCTTTTGCACTTAAAGCAGCAACTGAAGATTCCGGCATAGATCCAAGCTCGATTGATGAGTGCATCATGGGTTGTGTACTACAGGCTGGGCTAGGGCAAAACCCGTCCCGCCAAGCTGGATTAAAAGCAGGATTACCAAGTTCGCTCTCAGCTGTAACAGTGAACAAGGTTTGTGGAAGTGGATTGCAGGCAGTGATGCAAGCCGCACAATCCATCAAAGCCGGAGACAACAACATCGTTCTAGCTGGTGGTATGGAAAACATGTCGCGTTCTCCCCACCTTGCAAACGTTCGAAGTGGAATCAAGTTTGGTGAAGGAGCACTCATTGATCACATGCAACACGACGGGTTGACCTGCCCCTTTGAAGGGTGGGGAATGGGATCGGCAGCAGAGTGGACAGCTGAAACATTCGACATTTCTCGTGAAGCACAAGATGCATATGCAGCCCAATCACACCAAAGGGCAGCAAAGGCGATTTCTGAGGGATGGTTTGATGCAGAACAAATCACGTTTGAGGCATCGAAAATCAAACAACGATCTGATGTAGTTGCAGACGAAGGGGTTCGCGGTGATTCGACCGCGGAATCTCTAGGGAAACTGCGACCAGCTTTTGCAAAAGAAGGAAGTGTTACTGCGGGGAACGCATCGCAAATTTCAGATGGAGCAGCAGCAATAGTTGTTGCAACACCAGACACAGACCGAGAAGTCCTTGCAAGAATTGTTGATTACAACACACAGGGTGTAGAACCAAAAGAAATATTTACGGCACCAGGGCTCGGGATCTCATCCCTCCTTAATCGAAACAACCTCACAGTCGACGATATTGATTTGTTCGAGATCAACGAAGCGTTCGCAGTACAAGTGTTACAAAACCTCTCACATTTAGGAATAGACCAAAGCAAAGTCAACGTTTGTGGAGGAGGGATAGCACTTGGCCACCCAATAGGCGGTTCAGGTGCACGTGTGCTTGTTACCCTCATTCACCAAATGCGTCGAATTGACGCAAAGCGCGGCGTAGTTAGTTTGTGTCTCGGCGGCGGCAACGCTGTATCAATGTTAATCGAACGTTGAGTAATTCCTAGCGAGTCGTTCCAGAAGGTCTTGTAGTTTTAGCACAGTTCGAAGCGGGACGACGCACCTTAACTGCTGCACGAGAAGTTATTCGTGGTCGATCTGTCTGCAATCTTTTTGGTGTGACTGGTCTTTTCATCAGAACACCTCCTTGTTATAGGCCAATATCTTCAGCCCACAAATCAGGCTTTTCATCCTTAAGTCGCTGCATTAACGAAATGCACGTTGGATCTTGTAACACCTGTATCTTCACACCATTCGAACATAAAAGTTCTTCTGCGCCAAGAAAATTCTTGTTTTCTCCAATAAACACTGTTTTTATGCCAAACAAGAGGGTTGTTCCAACACACATGACGCAGGGGCTCAATGTTGAAACAAGTGTTAAAGAATTCCAGTCGCGCCGTCTTCCCGCGTTTCGGATACACACCACCTCAGCATGTGCGGTTGGGTCGCCACGTTGTACTCGTTCATTGTGACCCCGAGAAACAATAGAACCACTCTGGTCAACAAGCGTTGCACCAATAGGAATACCACCCTCTCCCCAAGATTTTTCTGCTTGCTCAATGGCTACATCAAGCCACGTGTTATCGAAGATCATTCTGTTTCTATGGCGACTGATTGATCTTGTGGTTCGTAGTTTGGCGATGGTGCGGTTGCAACAGGGATAAGCCAAATTCTTTCTCTGTTTACTCGCCAAGGATGTGCGAGAGATTTTGAGAGATACAGTGTTGCAGTTTCAAGAGTACCACCTGCGCTGGGAAAGACCACATCAGCCTCAGCCCTTAATCCACGTACTCGTAATTCAGTAATGTGATATGCCTGTTGTTCAGCCTCCATCATCGGGGTAGAGTCCAACACCCTTGAAGAGACAATAGCATACGTGTCATGAGACATCCCTTTTGGCAAGTTAAAGACCGTTGTTTCTAATCCACCAAAATGTTCTTTAGAATATTCAAGGGTCGTAACAAGAATCGTAGGGACAGGTTCATAAGAAGAGTTTGAAAAACGCACAGCTGAACCAACCTCTATTGGCGGATATGTAGCAACGGGTGAACAGCACGCGAGAAAGATCGACACAAGAAGAAAAACTAGATATTTCATACAGAAAGTGTAACAAACAACAAAAGGTTTGTTGGCCGCTAAGACCACCGAACAGGTAAATCGTGGTGAATCCCAACAAGATCAACTAGTTTTCCTGCCATAAAATCGATCAAATCACTTATTGACCTCGGTTCCATATAAAAACCAGGAGAAAGAGGGGCGATCTTGGCGCCCGCACGAGAAAGCGTTGCGAGGTTTTCAATATCAACAAGGCTTATAGGCGATTCTCGGTGTGCAAGAACGAGGGGGCGACCTTCCTTCAAAGTAACTGCAGCAGCTCGTTGAACAAGTGTGTTTGTGATTCCATTAGCGATCGATCCAAGGGTGTTGCTTGAACATGGAACAACAATCATCCCATCGTGTAAAAAACTTCCAGAGGCAATGGATGCACCCAAATCTTTGTCGTTGTGTACGATGAACAGGTGTTCATCAACACCAAACTGATCAGAATCTAATGCAGTAATATTTGATTCTTCGAACAATAAACGCCTGCCCAAAGAAGAAACAGCAACATGCACCTCTACACCGAACTCGGTAAGCAATTGAATAACACGTTTGGTATATGGAGCGCCCGATGCACCGGTAATTCCTACAACTATTTTTTTATTGTGCATACTTATTCTTCTGTCTTTAATGTGCGTACAACCATACTAGGTGGAGGTTCCCGAAGCAACACGACCTCACCCTCATCAACACCATTGAGAACAACAGTGTACGCCTCGCTGAACTTCCCGACCTCGATTTCACGTTGGCCGAACCCACCATCTTCCTGAACCCAAACCCAGACGGTCCCCCCACTTCTGTGTACTGCGTGAATGGGAAGATACAACTCGTTTTGCACGGTTCCAACCAAAATATCAGCGGCACAACGCATCGACGGCTTTAACCCCACAGTGTTCTCTTCATCAAACAATATACGTATCGTGTAGTCCCGCCTATTTGGATCTCTCCATCCACCACCAGAGGCTAGAACGCCAACCGACTCCACCGTTCCATTAAACACAGCATCTGGAAAAGCATCGCAAGTAATAACCGAACTCTGTCCTGCTTCAATAAGACCACTTAGCGCTTCATTGACCTTTACTTCAGCAACCATTTGTTCAACGTTTGGAATGATGAGTACAAGTTCATTTCTATAAAGTTGCTTCCCCACCTTTAATGGTTCATCTTCTCTGTTGCGTCCTTCACGCAAACTGGAGGCATACACAACCATCCCGCTCGCTGGAGAAGTAACGACACACATAGCAAGTTGCCCCTCTAATTTTTCCAACGCCTCACGTTTGTTATCCAACTTTGATTGCGCCGCCTGTACGTTTGATTCAGAACTTTTTATTTCTGATGCCAACCGCTCTTTAGCACGGTCAAGTTCATCAATCGCCTGTTGCAGATCAGATTCTTTTTTTTGTTTTTCTTGTTTGTAGGTATAGTTGTTATACACCTCGGCATCAAGTTTTACTTTTTTGAGTTGCGCCTCTGCATTCAATAAAACAATCTCATCTGTGTCTAACTCATCTTTGCTTAAAAACTCTTTTTCATACAACTTAATTGAAGACTCATATTTCCCAAGCAACCTCTTATAATCTTTTTCAGCAGTTTGTAGGGCTAGGTCTAACGCTTGTCGTTTTGCAACAACCTCTCCCTCTCTCCAAGATTGCAAAGAAAGGGTAGCGAGGTCGACCGAAAGTTGTTTTACAGCTAATTCGGAATCTCGCTTTTTTTTGAGTATTTCTAAACCCGTACTTGCACTTTTAACATTATTTTCACCCGTTGTTAAAGCATCTTGTGCATTGCGGATTGCATTTTTAATGGACTCATCGTTTAGCCGAAGCACAACATCCCCACTTTTAACTTTTGTACCTTCCTCAACAAGTTCAATAATGACAGCACCAGACTCAAGTTTGTTATGAATATTGACCTGTTGAAGTGCCGCGAGTTCACCCGAAGCTGGAACAGTGATGTCAAAATCCCCCCGAGTTACTTCATACAACGCCCCGGCCCCCAACGATGAAGAGGTTGTAGAGCTTCCTCTCGGAACAAGAAAAAATATGAGAACCACAACCACAAGGCAACCGAACAAAGTTGCTGGTGTGGACAAGCCGCGTAAACGTAAAACAGAGGGTGAACGAAGCGTTTGCATTTAACCTAAATCTCCTGATCGAAACATGTTTCCATTTTGTTGAATTCTAAGTAGTCCCGCCTGTAACAGGTAGTCAAGAATAGATAATTCTAAATCACGCCGAGCGCTATCACGAGCATCTTGTGCGTTTTGGAGTTCAGATATCGCTCTTGTTTGATCTAGAACTGAAACACGGTCGGGATCAGCATTGATCGAACTTAAGCCAAGTTTTGCGATTTCCACATTTCTCTCTTGTAGATTTAATGTAAATTGATACACCTCTATGTTTCGAAGAGAGGATCGAACTTCTATTGCTACACTTTCACGAAGTGTTCGTAGAGACCGTTTTGCACGCTCATATAGTATTTGGGATTTCCGAGAAGAAATTCTCTGAGATTCCCTGTCAAGGGGAACACTGAACGTTAAACCAACTGCATAATCTACATCCCGTCCATCAAACCCACCAATACTATTTTCTTCTGTTGGGAGTGTTGCACTAGCCGTAAAATCAAGGTCAGGGGCAATGTCATTCTTTGCGTTTTTCACTCTTCGCAAAGCATCATCAACTTTATTGTATTCATTTTGAAGATCAAGCCGGAATGTTAACGCACGTGTTACGGCAGTTGACATACTTGTCTCAACAGGCTTTAGCCCTAGAAAAGTCGGCTCGATTCGCACAGAGTCATCTATTGGCCAGCCGATTCGAACCTTGAACCGATCAACTGCAAGCCGATACCGTTCCCACGACTGGCTTAATCTCGCCACAGAAGCAAGTGCCTGATTTTCTGCATCAGCAGAATCATACAATCGGGTCCGACCAGATTCATACAAAGCGGTTTGCCTGTTTGCGAGTTGCTGAAGAGAATCTACTCCACGTTGTGCATTAGCCAAGGATTGTCGCTGCACAACTAAATTGAGGTAATCTTCAACAATTGAACGAAAAAAAGAGCGACGAAAACGTTCGAACGTTCTCGCGCTATAAATCATGTCACGTCTGGATTGAATAATGGATTCTCTTGCAACTGTTCCATAGCCCCGCAGTAGCGGCATTTCTAAAGATACGCCAAGTGAAGAATCTTTTGAAGTAGTGTTCGTGGTAGAACTGTGCAGCGACTCTGCTACGGTTGTAAGTGCATTTGCAGATACCGAACCCCCATACGGTAACCGGTGGGTAATTTCAAAATCATGAACAACATTCAGCGAGGTGTCGTAAAATCCATCTGTAGAATCCCCATCTGCAGTTACCCCAATACTTTCAAAAAAGCGTGGTCCCCACAAATGAAGTTCATTGAGCAAAGAGAGTGTTGTGCTTAGATACTCATATTCAGCAAAACGATATTCCTGTGCATTTTGAACAGCCCACTCGAGCGCTTGATCCAATGTCAGGGGTGTTGCACTCTCTTCAAATTCATTCGCCCTTTGCTTTAATGTTTCATGCAACCCAGATTCTTCGATTTGATCTCTCGAGACAAGAGAAAGTTCTGTGAAAGAGGGGTTTATTGTGTTGGGGAGAGGGTTTTTAAACGAAGTTTCCGATGTAGTCTCAGGCGAAAAAACTGTTAAAAAATTATTTTCGCTTCCAACAGACGCATTGGCATCAGCAATCAACCCCTCAACTCTTCTATCAATAGCCTGAAATCCAGAGTCACAGGCTGTGAGAAGAACTACGATGAAGCAACAGAATCGACGCATGTTTGGTGATGATACTTGATGTCAACACATCTCTCACTTTGTAGAATTGTTCAATACGATGCCCACCCAATCAAAAGAATATCCAAATGTATGGGTTTTTGAACACCCCGTAATTCAAGACAAATTAACCCGAATTAGGGATGTGTCCACTGACCACGCTACATTTCGGGCATTATTAAACGAGATTGCAGGGCTTATGTTTTTTCAACTTTCTCGTAATTTCAAGACAAATCCCATCGAAGTAGACTCCCCCCTTGAAAAAACATTAGGATCCTCCCTCGCAGACCCTATTACACTTGTGCCAATTCTAAGAGCCGGAGTAGGTATGACGGATGGGATTTTGGCGATGATTCCAGAGGCAAGAGTTGGGCACATTGGTTTGTATCGTGATGAAGAAACAAAAGAACCCGTTCCATACTATTGCAAACTACCAAGCGATATAGCAGATGGTCCAGTTCTTTTGATTGATCCAATGCTTGCCACAGGTGGATCTGCGTCCCACGCAGCGACAGTACTTCAAAAACATGGTTGCAGCGACGTGCAACTGGTATGTCTCGTTGCATCGCCTGAGGGTGTGCGTAGAATGGAGAATGACCACCCAACCCTGCGAATTTCACTCGCGTCCCTCGACCGGTGTTTGAACGAGAATGGCTACATCCTTCCTGGGCTTGGAGATGCGGGCGACCGTATTTTTGGAACGGTGTAACAACTCCATGGCCGAAAAAAAGAACAAAACATTCGATCGCCATGGTGGGTACTCCACACCAACGGGTGCAATCTCATCACAGAAACATGGCCTGTCTCTTGAAAAGATCAGATTGCTTGGGGATGGTCAAGAGGCATATATTCCATCTTCAACAACTCCGATCGAACCAACATTTGTTGAGACATCTCCATGCACAGAACTCTATGTTGGTGATTGTAGGGAAGTGTTGCCCCGTTTAAAAAACCAAGGCGAGGTTGACCTTGTCTTTGCGGATCCACCCTTTAATTGGGACGTTCCTTACGAAGGCTGGAAAGATGGGATGCCAAGAGATCTTTACGAGCGCTTTACGTTCGATTGGCTCGACAGTTGTATTTCTGTGTTAAAACCAACAGGTGCCCTGTGGGTGAATATTCCCGACGACACTGTAGCGGAAGTTGTTCTACATCTTAAACGGCGTGGTCTCACAATGATAAATTGGTGTGTTTGGCACTTTCGGTTCGGGCAACACAGAAGTGGTTCATTCATTATGAGCAAGGTGCACGCGCTTTACTTTGTGAAAGATCCAAACAATCGAACTTGGAATAGCGACAACATATTAGAACAAACAGACCGTGCGAGTATTTACAACGATCGGCGTACACACAACAAACCAAGCAACAAAGGGATGCGGGTTCCCATGGATGTGTGGTATGGAAAATATTGGGGGAGAATCCAAGGTAACAACAAAGAACGGAGGCACGGTCACCACAATCAGATTCCCGAGGTTTATTTAGAGCGGGTGATTCTCGCCTGCTCAAACAAAGGAGATCTTGTGCTAGATCCTTTTTGTGGTAGCGGAACTACTGGAACCGTTGCAAGGGCACATCACAGGCGGTCAATAAGTATTGAGCAGTCAACAACAAATTCTGAAAGCGCTTGGCACAGAATTACCTCTATTGGGATGGTTCGAAAGAACAAATCTGCTGGCCAGAGTTCTGCTATTTTTTCAAACAAGCAACCAACATGACAGAAACACAAATGGTCAACATGTCAGATCCTGTTGCAGTAAGCGACCTTTTACTTTCCGCGGCACATGCGATGAAGAATGCGAAAGGTCGTATTGGATCCACTCGACATATTCCAAGCAGTGGAAAAATACTTGTAACAGGCGATTTGCATGACAACCCATTCAATTACAACAAAATATTAAAACTGGCAAAACTCGACAAGAGCGAAGACAACCACTTGTTGTTACAAGAACTCATACATGGCGACAAACTTGTAAGCGGTGTTGACATGAGTTTTAGAATGCTTGTACGAATTTCTGGATTGATTGTTTCGTATCCAAACCAAGTTCACCCAATTTTAGCGAACCACGAACTGTCCCAACTCACTCGTCGCGCAATAACAAAAGGGAAGGGAAACATTGTCGAGCAGTTTATTGACGGCGTAGAATGGGCGTTTGGAGAAAAATCAGAATTAGTACTTGAAGCACTCGACCAATTCTTTTTAGCCATGCCCCTCGCAGTAAAATCCGAGAGTGGTCTTATGTGTTGCCACAGCCTGCCAAATGCATCCCTGATGCACGTGTTTGACAAAGACATCATCGACAGAGAGATGAATAATGAAGACAGAAACAATGCGCAAGGGTCGGCAGCCCTTATGGTGTGGGGAAGAGTACACACAGAACAACAAGTTCAGGAATTGGCGGAACATTGGGGAGTAAAACTCTTTTGTTTAGGGCATGCGTTTGTTCCAGATGGTATTGAGCAAGCATTGTCAAAAGTATTGTTACTGAACAGCGACCATGAACAAGGAGCCGTCCTGCCTTTAGTTCTGAGCGACATTCCTGATGCAGAAACAGCAGTATGGTCCGCAGTGAAATTAGCGTCTTTGCCAGTTGAGTAAGCCATGAACCCTGAACAAGAACAACTTGTTGTAGCGATCGAACTTTCACAACAGGAAGGAAGTGTTGCCGCTAAAAACGGCGAATCTGCGATTGTTGAGAAATCTGTTGCGCAAAGAGTTCGAGAAAAAGACACTTTTTTACCAGCCATTCAGGACGTTGTTTCTGATGTAGGTGGAGATCCCAAAGAAATCACCGCGGTCATCGTATCTTCTGGACCCGGCAGTTTTACTGGATTGAGAGTTTCTATTGCAGCAGCAAAAATGATAGCTATTTCCACTGGCGCCACAGTTGTATCCATTCCATCGTCGATCAACGTAGTAGCGTCAGACGAAAACCACGGTACCCAATCGCTTGTTGTATCAGCCCACAAAAACGATACAAGTTGGGTTTCAGTTGTGAACCACTCAGATCGTTGGTCATGCGATGGCACGGTGATCTCGAACAAAGAGTTGGCTCGCATGGTAGACACCCACACAGTCTTGTATGGAGATGAGTTTTTATCGGACGCTTTAAAACAGTGTTGTGTAAACAATGCTATCGAGATACGACCACACCATGCAAGTGCGACAACGCTCCTTACAGTCGGTCTTCAGTGGCTTAGGTTGGGAATAACGACAGATCCAGCCCAACTACTTCCAATCTACCCACGTGAACCAGAGGCGGTTCGCCTTTGGAAAGAGCGAAAGCACCGATAAAAAAACAGCCCGCTACCCTCCTTTGTGGTGTGTGTAACACGTTTAAACCACCTGAATTTACATTTATGGGTTAATTTGGGAAGTTGGGTGAAGTGGGGTATTCACGCAGTCGAAGTATTTGTCATACCAACAGGGGTTTATGAAAGGTAGCAAATGACAGACACACAAGACTCAGTAGAAGTAACAAACAAACAAGTATTCACCACTGGTGAGGCCGCAAAGATTTGTAAAGTCTCACAACAAACAATCATCAGGTGTTTTGATAGTGGGCGACTACATGGTTTTAAAGTTCCAGGCTCTCGGTTCCGCAGAATTCCACGCGCGGAGCTCATTCGATTCATGCAACAAAACGGAATGGATCTTTCGAGAATGGAATCAGGAACATTACGCGTGCTTGTTGTTGGTGTAGCAGCATCACAAAGCGATTCGATTATTAAAGAATATGCTCAAGATCGAAAAATAGAAATAGAACACGTAGATGAAGCTTGGAGTGCGGGATATACAACACATAAATTCAAGCCAAACCTAATTTTGTTAAACCAAACATCTTCTGGATTAGATGAAAGCGCTATAAAAAAGACAATTTCTGAAAACCCAGAGTTATCAAACACTTTTATTGTGACGATTGAACCAACGCGTCAGGGTGTTGGATCTTCTTTTTCCCATGGAACCCAATCTGACGCGATTAAACAAGCGGTCCAACAGCTTATGAGTGCGTGATTAGAAAGATGACTGAGAATGAATAACGAGTATACAACACAAAAACAAATTCTTTTGATTGGCGAATCTACTGAACAAACTACAGCAATCCGCGCATCAGTTGAGATAGATGGATATCAAGTAATCCATGCAGGCACAATGAAGGCTGCAGAGATTGCCCTAGAACAAACATCGTTTGCAATGATTATTGTTGACTGTGATACAAACGAATCAATTGTGGGTTCAATTTCAGAATTCACCTCTCTACTTTCTCCAAAGACTCCAACTGTTGGTTTTACAACCTCTCGATCACAGGCATTTGCCATTGAAATTCTTCGGGGTGGCGCAGAAGACGTATTTTGTTTTCCGAGAGACATCGGTGTCATTCAAGAGCGGGTCACCCTTCTTTTGAATAAAAGTAAAAACACAAAGATGGATGAGTTTGAAAATAAAAAAATTCATCAACTCTACAAAGAAACCCAAAGATCTCACAAAGAAGCGACGCAAGAGATAGAATCGTTAACCCACTTACTCGCAACAGGGCAGTGCGAACAAGAGCAACAATTAAAACTTGTAGCGATGGCTTCAGAGTTTAGAACGCTTGTAAATCAGGAACTTGAAGTTGAGTCAATGCTCCGTACGTCCCTTGAGTATTTGTTACACCGGATAGGTTCTACAAACGCAGCAGTCTTCATCCGAGAAGGAGGCACTAGCTGGGGCGTTGGTGCATACATCAACTATGACCGCCAAAGAGAAAACTATACAGAGTTTCTCCAAAACCTTGGTGAGCATACATGTTCTATTGTTTCACAAGAAAAAGGAATTCGACATTTCACAGACGGAAATTCTTTTTCAAACTGGATCGAGTGTGACGAATTAGAGTTCAACGGTAGTGAAGTTGTAACTGTTGGGTGTTTTGACGGTGACCGCTGTATGGCAGTCATTGTGTTTTTCCGAAGTGATTCAAAGAGATATAGTGACGAAACACTCAAAACAATAGAAACGCTTTCACCTCTATTTGGATCACAACTTGGCTCGATTCTAAAGATTCACAGACGAGCAAAGACCTCTTGGCCTTCTGAATCACTTGATCTAGACGACGACGATTGGTCTTTCGGAAACGCAGCGTAACTATCCCCTAGAACTTCCTTTAGAAACCACGCGAACATTTGTACGCCCAACAACACCACCGAGTTGTTCTAACAACTTAGGTTCTACAACAACCCTACGCTGGCTTCGGATCGTAGCAACATGCGCACCGGTGTGAATGTGTACAACAACCTCAGCAGGTGTTCCCCCACCACCAGTGCGAGCCGCACCCGCCTGTCGAATAAGACCAGAAGCTAACTCCATTTTAGATTTTGTTTCTCCACTTCCCTTGCCGTTTGTAAAGGTGAGTTCGAGCCGCCTCGAAAGGTGTAAGGGCGCTTCGTGAATTGCAACCACGCTATTGATGAGAATTTGTATCTCGCCGCGAGACCGATCCACTTTTCCTGTGAGGATGACGGCGTCGTCTTGTTGTAAAAGGTGCGCAAATCGCTGGTACGCATCAGAGAATATCACCCCATCAACACCACCGTTTTTGTCTTGCAATGTAATGATCGCCATTTTTTTGCCAGCAGATCGACCGTTGCGAACAACAGTGATCCGAACCGATGACAGAATTCCGCCAATCGTAACTTCTGCCCCATCAGACCTGTCTTTAAGAGATGTAACCGTGTTGTTGCACCACAACGCCAACGCTGGCTCGTAAGGTTCAAGGGGATGACCTGAAACGTGTATTCCAAGTACATCTTTTTCAAACCCAAGCGCCTCGTTTTGTGTCCAAGGTGTGACACTTGGCAACCTCCACTCAGGTTCCACAGCACTAGAAGTACTCTCATCTTGTGCAGTACTTCCAAACAACCCCCCTTGCCCACTTTCTTTGTCACGCGCAGCAGATGCTCCCGCGGCAATCGCCTGATCGAGTCCACAAATAAGAGCAGCTCTTTGTTCTGCACCATGAATCAAATCGAATGCTCCCCCTTTAATGAGTGCTTCAATTGTTCCTTTGTTCACAAGTTTTCCACTGATCCTTGAACAAAAATCATAAATTGACGTGAAGGGACCCTGTTCAGATCGCTCTTTTACTATTGCAGAAACAGCGTTTGCCCCAGATCCCTTGACTGCCCCAAGACCAAAAAGAATATGCCCGTTGCAATTTGTTTTTGGTTCATCTTCATTAAAAACAACAGAGAACAAGGCGTCCGATTGGTTTATGTCTGGTGGGCCGACCGTAAACCCAACATGAGGACTTTTATCCGTGTGATCTGGGAATCTTGTTTTTCCACAATCACCAATGTACGGTGCCCAGTCTTCAATTTTCTTTGCACCACTCTCATACGTTAACAACGCAGCCATATATTGCACTGGAAAATATGTTTTTAAGTACGCTGTTTGGAATGCAATGATTGAATACCCAGTTGAATGGCTCTTGTTAAAACCATACCCAGCAAACTTTAAGATAAGGTCAAACAAGTCATTGGCCTGTTGTTTGGTCAACCCTTTTTCCAAAGCCCCGTTGACAAACTTAGGGCGGTTTGCATCGATGACTTTTACCTTTTTCTTGCCAATCGCTTTAATCAATGTGTATGCATCACGGAGTGGAATATCTCCAAGGCTGTGCACAATTTGCATCACCTGTTCTTGATAGACCATAATGCCATACGTTTCTTCTGTATAGCCGTCTATGATGTCGTGAACTTTTGGCGCTTTTTCGATTCCGTTTTTTCGGCCACAAAACTCTGGAATCAAATCCATGGGACCGGGTCTAAACAACGCGTTCGCTGCGATGAGGTCTTCAAGCCTATTTGGTTTCATTTCACGGAGAAGTCGACGCATTCCACCAGATTCAAACTGGAAAATTCCAACAGTGTCGCCTCTCGTAAACAGGTCAACCACTTTTTTATCTGTGAGATCAATTCGATCGAGGTCAAGTGGGTGAGAGCCTTCGCCCACCTTTTTGTGCACCGAATTCCAAATAGCTTCTTCACTTAAAGTAGCGTTGACAAGTTGTCTGCACAACTCAATCGTTGAGAGGGTTCGAAGCCCAAGGAAATCCATCTTTAACAAACCAATTTGTTCACACGTTGGCCCGTCCCACTGTGTAACAGTTTCAGCTGTACCCGTTGCTCGGCAGAGTGGGACAATATTATCAAGTGGCTCAGTTGCAATGACAACGCCTGCTGCATGCACACCAATGTGCCTCGCGTGGTTTTCTAGGTGCCTTGCAGTATCAACAATGGTTTTTGTTTGGTCAGATTCTTGGTATGCAGCTCGAAAATCCTCTTCTTTTTCAAGCGCCGCATCAATTGTGATGTTGAGCTCATCGGGGATCAAGTTTGAAAGCCGTTGCCCGTCGCCTGGAGAAAGCCCATGAACCCGCGCAACATCTTTGACAGCCGCCTTCGCTTTCAGTCGCCCAAACGTAACAATTTGTGCAACGTATCCATATTTTTCTCGAACATATTCAAGTACTTCACCACGACCATTTTGACAGATGTCAATATCAATATCAGGATACTCTGAACGGTCTGGATCAGTAAATCGCTCAAACAAAAGACCATACTTTACGGGACACGCGTTCGAAAGACCCAAAACAAACCCAACCATGGTTCCAACACCAGAACCCCTTGCATTTGCAGGAATCCCACGTTGGTGCGCCCAGTTTACAAAATCCCAAACAATCAGAAAATATGCGCTGATATTTTTGTCACTTAAAATAGTTAACTCGCGTTCGAGTCTTGCACGAATGGCATCCGTTACCCCGTCGTTCCCATACCGCCAAATGAGACCCGCTTCACAGAGACAGCGTAGTGCATTGTCGCAATCACCCTTAAGTTGATCTTCAGAAACAGTTTGATCTGTTGAGGAATCAAAGGGGTGAAGTTCAAATTTTCTACAATGTTTCTTAAACCATTCAGTAACATCACCCTCGACAAAAGGCTCAACAGTGTCTGGGCCAGTTACCCGAACAACTGGTGCATGGCTTTTTGAATCATCAAGTTCTACGGTACACCGTCGAGCAATTCGAACAGTATTTTCCACAGCTTCGGGAACATCTTCGAAGAGTTCCAGCATTTCTTCTGGTGATTTAACAAAGAGTTCTTTTGGGTATCTCAAGCGGTCTGCATCACTCTTGGTTTTTTGCATAGAAATACAACAAAGAGTGTCGTGGCTATCCCAATCATTGGCATGTAAAAAATGAGAGTCGTTGTCACAAACCAGTGGCAGGTCTAACTCGTTTGCCAACTTGATTAAGTGAGGGTTGATGGCCTGTTGTTCTGCAACACTGTGTCTCTGAAGTTCAATAAAGAATCTTGGTTCCCCCTCTTCGTTGGGTGCAAATGTTTTCTTGTGCCACTTTGCTTCTTCGACAGCCTCTTTCCAATACGCGTCATCTCCATGTTCCACAAACTTGCAAAGGTAATACGCAATAGAGCTGCCAAGGTGTCCATTGATTGCAATGATTCCATCAGAATGTTTTTCGAGCGTAGATTTATCCATCCTTGGCTTGTAGTAAAACCCCTGCAAAAAAGCATCTGAACTTAGTTTGACCATGTTGTTCCAACCAACGCCGTTTTCTGCAAGCAGCACAAGATGAAAACCTCCATCGCGGACACCTGTTGGTTTTCGATCTTTCCTGTCCCCGGGAGCGACGTACGCCTCAATTCCAAAAATTGGTTTTACGTTGTGTTTTTTTGCCTTGTTGTAAAACTCGAACGCTCCGTGCAGGTTCCCGTGGTCGGTGATTGCCACTGCGCCCATTCCAAGTTCTGTAACCCGCTTTAACAAAGGATCAATTTTGTTCCCACCATCTAGTAGTGAATATTCACTATGAAGATGAAGGTGAACAAAAGAACCCAAATGCTCCTGTTTGGTGTTTGCAACTGCATCCATGCTTTGGTCATCATAACAATAAGCGGGCCCCTGTTTGCCTCCACACCTCCCCCAACTCTGTGTATGATTTCAATCATGGTGTTTCAACAATTCCGGTTTGACCAAAATATTACATTCTCCCCCAAAGCCGTGGCGATCGCTGTTTTTGGGACAGTTCTATTGTTACCCATCTTATTGCTACTTTTTATTGCTGGAACAATCGCATTCCTAGCGTTCGCAATTCTGACAGCGGTAACTTGGGTTGTTTCGTTTTTCAGAGGATCCGCAACAATAGACACGAGCGGTCGAAAAAATGTACGAATTCGAGAGCGGCCTGACGAAAACGAGTAGTTACCCCGTCGTTTCTACATCCACTAAATCCCAATACGCCCTTCGCAGATCAGGTGTTCGGTGCCCCACGCAACCCTCGCCCACCTGTTGGACTGTTGTTGTTGCACCATTTTCACCTTGCACAGTTGCCGCGACCCCAACAACTGGGAGCACACCCCAACTAGAGTTTGTAAGGAACACCTCATCTGCTCCAAGAAGATCATCAAGCGACAGTTCTGTAAGTTCGATGTCAACACCCAAATTTTGTGCAAGCGAAAACATGATGTTGCGGGTAACACCAGGTAACACAGCTGAGGGTTCATCGTCAACCTTTTCCTCCCCGCGAGCATATGGAGTTAGAATTTTTCCGTTTTTGACAATAAACACGTTGCTTACACAACCACCAACAAGGTGTGCGGATGGAGTAAGCCAAAGTGCCTCACCACACTTTTGTGAAGCAGAGAGTTGTAAGTTGAGAAGCCTTGACCAATAATTCAATGTTTTATGTCCAGCCATGAGGTCGTAGGGGTTGATTCTTCCGCTTGCAAGTGAGACATGAACGCCTTTTTCAAATAACACATCAGGGTATGGGGTTGGCTTTTGTGTCTGGATTATGATTGTGGGGTCAGCGTGCCCACCCTCTTGGTTGAGCATATTGAGGTTTCCGCCAGTAAGTGTGAGGCGAACACGCGCTTGTTCAAGTCCGTTTTTTTTAACACAAGACATCACAGCTTCAACAAGTGGATCAACTTGTAACTTTTCTGTTAATCGAAGAAGCATCGCTGATTCAGCAAGGCGTTCCATGTGTTGTTTTGCTCGAAAAACAACACCATTCCTCGCATGCATTGTTTCGAAGAGCCCAACACCATGTTGGATGCCAGCATCGAAAACACTCATCTGGGCCTGTTGGTCCTCTACAAAAACTCCATTTACCCACACGTTCATGGTGACCAAACTCCTGCAATATACATTGGCTCGTCCTTACCATCGCAGACGATGCGAATACCAACCACTGGTTGTTTCTTAACCGCAACAACTGCAACGTGGGTGGCTGATCCATCTCCATATTGGGGGTCATCTCCAGTTGTTACAGTTACGTGTAGATCGCCCTTGTTCCCAGACCATACGGTTGATAGGGTGGAAAAAGATTGTTCTACGAGGTCGCGTAACACGGGGTCGATCACCATTTTGTTGACAACAGTTGGATTATTTTGAACAAGTGGGATGAGTTCAAACACCTCGTTGCGGACATGTTGTTCTACCCCGCTTGCCGTTTTTGCAGACCACCAAGACAAGAACCCTGCTACAAGAAGCACAACCACGGGCATACACCACCGAACTTTACGCCTCACTCTTGGTCACCACCCTCAAGTTCTCTGAACAACGTTGCCCGGTCTAACAAATCGTTCAAGTTGTTGTTTTTGGGAGAAAGTTCAAAGTGCCAAACAGGAGTCGACAACATTTGTACCGGCAGTGCCTCGGCAGCAATATCTATAAATGGTGCGTCCCACCACGGAGCATCTATGCGTCTGCTCGTCATGATTGACTCACAGGTTTCGTGTTCAATTCGTACGTCATACGCACCGTAATACAAAAAATCTAGTTCAACAGGTGTTCTTCCAACCTCTCGATCATTTACCCACACAAGGGCGTTTGGCGGATCGCTCGTAATTGTAAGTGTTCTCTTAACACACCCAAACGACGTGGTACACAATAGAAACGCGAGTATGCAACGCATAGAAGAGAATTGTATCACCAGACTATTCATCGAACTCGTCCCCCTTAAATGTGGAAGCGAGATAGTGTTTTCGTACTAGGTCATCGTTAATTATTGTTTTTGGATCACCATCCATTAAATTGTTTCCACTATCAATGATGTATGCTCTGTCGCAAATGTGAAGCGTTTGTTGAACCGCGTGGTCTGTGACAAGGATCGCGATCCCAGAATTGGCAAGTTTCCGAACCTCAGCCTGCACATCTTCAACCGTGTGCGGGTCAACCGCAGCAAATGGCTCGTCAAGCAAAATAAGTTGTGGACGAGTAATGAGAGATCGGGCTATCTCGAGCCTTCTTCGCTCACCACCACTACAGGTTTTTGCAAGGTGTTTTCGCTTGTGTTCAAGATGAAACTGTTCTAACAACTCGTCGCACCGTTGTTTTTGTATTGGTTTTGGAATTTTGAGTGTTTCTAAAATTGCATAAAGGTTGTCTTCACAAGTCATTCCACGAAACACACTAGGTTCCTGGGCGAGATACCCCATCCCGCGCCTCGCGTGTTGGTACATCGGAAGGTAGGTAACATCTTCTCCGTTGAACAAAACCCTTCCCTCTTCGGGCGTGATCATTCCAATACACATTCGAAAAGTTGTTGTTTTTCCAGCGCCGTTTGGTCCAAGCAACCCCACAATTTCCCCAGCGTTTATCTCGAGTGAAACCCTGTCTACGACTCTCCGATCTCCATAGCTTTTTACTAAGTTTTTTGCAGTTAGCAGAGCCAAAGGTTACTCGTCCTCAGGTTGATCGTTGGGATCCGTTTCAACATCTTGTTCAATTTTGACACGTTTGGCAAGCGGAGTCCACTCGTCTGGATAAAACTTGTGTGCAAGCGTTCCTATGATCAAGTGTGTATTTGCAAAAATATAATCATCTAAAAGAATAGACTTGCCATCTGACGTCTTGGCTTTCGCAGTCCATGTTGCACGTGCATTACCAGTTGGAGCAATCCATTTGGACATATCAATGTCGACAATCTGATCAGCCGTCCACGTGCCATCTGGAGTTGTAAGTGTCCCCTGTTCATCGAGGCGATACATCTTTGCCCTAGCCGACATTTTCCCAAATGCCCAAAAGTAATAAAAACCAAACGGAAGACACAAGATAAACAACCACTGCATTGGTCTGTCATATTTACTTGGGGCAGTTACGCTTCCATATTCGCCAAGCCCCTCATCAATGAGTTCGACAGCGTCTGCTTGCAAGGCATAATCACCGGTGGAGAGGGCAGATTGAAAGAGTTCTAATGACTTGATCCAACCAGCGGTGTTGCCTAGATCCATCTGTGCACCACCTGATTCACTCACAGGATTTTGTGCAGCTTCCTCTAGGGCTAGATTCACCAACGCGCTCACATCGCTGCGATCACCACTACCTTTTTCTGTATTGAGTGCTGCGTTGACTGCCTTCAACACAACATTTCTCATAGCAGCTTCTTGTTTTTGTGGAATCGCTACAACGTAGTCCCAAATACCCCACAATCCAAGCACGACACAAACAATAGCCATAATGATTGTTTTAAGCCAGTACCGAGTTGCGAGTTTTGTTGTGATTTCCACTGCGTGTTCCTTTGTCCTTCCTAGATGTTACCCGTTTGCTTCAAGAAGTGCATCACAAACATCAATGATAGAGGAGTAAAGTCCGTTGTACGTTGGTGCTGCGGAAAAATGACCAAGTAGGTAATCTAATTTTCGATCGTTTGTAGCGAACGTATCTGTCTTTTCAACGATTGTTGCACCGAGTTCGTTGATTGAAGCATCAAACCACTTTGCGGTAGGTTTAGCCTGATTTACAGGCTCTTCCACTTGCGTTCGAACGGTTGTTGTATCGCCGAGAGTCACAAGTGGGCAAAGACCAAGCTGCGTTGTGGGTTCTCTACAAAGAATGATCGTTGAATACCCAGACGCGTCGAGAGATGCCTGAAGATCGGAAGCATTGCGGCCTACAAGGGGTGGCTTGATCAAAATGCGACCATCTTCTTTTACACCATCAAACTCACTGTCAGTTTCAACAACCAAAACCCTCCGACCATTTTTTGCTAAGGACACACGTTCTCTGTTTGCGTTTTGTAAGTCAATCACAGAAGAACGTAATCCCTTCCAATCATTTGCTTTTCTGGTTTTAAGGATGTTGTTTTTTGCCACACGCGCATCCTTGAACCATTGTGTTAACGTACGTCTAGGCATGTCGTGTGCTGTGTTGGTGACACCAACAACTAATCCTTATAAGCTCCTGAAACCCGATCCGCCAAAGCTTGATTTCCAAACCAGAGTTGAACAGGACCCTCCGGTTGGATGTGCATCAAAATAGGGGCGCCAGAAGGAATAAAAAACAAACTTTGTTCTACGCCCTCCCCATCCTGCATTACGGCGTGCAGTAATGCGGAAAGAAGTTGTTCATCTCCAGCTTCACAAAGTAGGGGGTCTCTCGTATTAAGCATCGTTGTTGCACACGCATCAAATTCTTGCCACGCCTCGTTCGTAGCCATGCTAAAGGCAACAGCGTCAAATACAGACCGCCACTTTCCTGCGGGAATGAGAACGCTTTGCCCCTGATGTACTCTTCGAGCTGCTTCACACGTGGAATCGATGAGCGCATGTGCTTCAAGTGTGTAGCACGATCCTTCTAGAAGATCGCAGTCCCCCTCCTTACAAAGGGAGTCATGTGCGACGCAGTGATCCCCCCCCATCTCTAGCAAAACAAACGAATCTCCCTGGGGCGTTTCAGTAATGCCAAACTCTTCGAGCAGGCTAATAATCTCTTGTTCTGGTAAAAATTCCAACGATCTAATCCTGTTGGTACGGTTGCACCAATGCGTATTCAATACGATAGTAACCACAATCGCAACCACCCATGCCAAAACTTCTCCTATTTGTATGCACCGGAAACACTTGCCGAAGCCCAATGGCAGAGGGTTTGGCACGTGATTGGATAGAAAAAAACCAAATCGGCGGGTTGGAAATCATGTCAGCGGGTACGTTTGCCCAAGAAGGGCATCCAACAAGCCTAGAAACAGTCATGGCACTCAAGACCCTCGGCGTTGGGTTTCATGGCACGAGCACACCCCTTACTGTGGAGCTTGTCGATCGAGCATCAGTTGTAATCTGTATGACAAACCAACATTGTGACCACGTTCTCATGCTCGCAAACGATACAACAAGCGTAGAACTGCTTGACCCAACTAGGGAAACCATCGATCCCATCGGATGTGATCAATCTGTGTACGATGATCTAGCAGCAACGATGTACAAACAGATTCCAACTCGGCTAGAAGAAATCATGAAACGTTCAGAGTTTAAGGAGGAGTAAAGCATGCCACGCCCTATCGGCACAATAGCAGTAGGATCAGATCACAGAGCGAGAGAGATTGTTCATGTTCTAGCAGAACATCTTGAGCAGTTGGGGTGGGCGGTTCACATCTCTTATGGCGGTGACTCAGATTCTGTGGACTACCCCGACATTGCAAAAGAGGTGACCACTGAGATCACTTCAGGCATCGCATCGTGTGGGATTTTGATTTGTGGCTCTGGCATAGGAATGTCCATGGCGGCGAACAAAGTAGAGGGGATTCGAGCAGCGCTTGTTCACGAACCAGTCGCAGCAGAAATGAGCCGAAGGCACAATGACGCAAACGTACTTTGTTTGGCAGCAAACGGACCGCTTGAGAGTAATTACACACAAATCGTAGATGTTTGGCTGTCTACTGATTTTGAAGGTGGTCGCCACCAACGCCGCGTTGCAATGATGCGATAATGTTCACATGAGAATTTATGTGGAATCCCCTCTTCTTTTGGGGGAAACACCCAAAAAATGCATTTTTGTTCTTGCATCATCACATAAAGTGACCCACAATAGATAGGAATAGGGAGGAAGATATGATCTACCACATTAGCACTTGTACCACACTCTGCGCGTCTCTCGCCTTGGCGTCTCTACCACAACCACCAAGCGGCGATGTACCAACCACTCGAGCAATCTCGACAAACATGCATGACAAACCAGTATGGGTTGGACCTGCTGAAGATGATTGGACGCACCCCAACAGACCTTCAAGTTTACCAACAGATCTACCAATTCCAATGCCAAACCCAGACGAAGCTGAGCGAGTTGAGGGCACACCTGGAACTTTTTTGTATCACGACCTTAAAACCAACGAAACCTATCCAATTACGCTCCCCTCAAACCTCTCTGGACTCGATGGTGGTAACGGAAGTTTCCAGTTTGGTGGAATTTGGAATGGCACATCAAATCATGAAGGGCAACGAACTTTCGCAGATCTTGAACTCGCCAACAGTCCAGATACATTTCCACGAAGTACTGCTTGTCGCCTGAGAATGCAATTTACAGACGTTGATGGGCTTGAGTGGGTTTTTGTAGGATCAGGACACCTTATAGATGCAGAAACCCTATTGACCGCTGGGCACTGTGTGTACACAGATGACTTTGTAGACGGCAACGGTGTTACGAGAATAGTGAACAATTGGGCAGATTGGATTGAAGTGTATCCCGGGAGTCACGACGGGACTGACTATTGGGGGCGAAGCGACGCTACCATCCTTGGAGCGTTTACAGGCTGGACTGAAAACGATGATTTTGACTGGGATATTGGTGTTATCCGGATCAATCGAGCAGTCGGAATGCTTGCAGGGTGGACAGGTTGGAGGTGGGGGGACAGTTGTTCTACTATTAGAGCGAGACAATATCATAACTTTTCCTATCCCGCGGCTGATTGTGGAGAAGATGACGCAGATGGTGATCCCCTACACAATGGCAGGGATATGTATTATCGACAAGGGGAGTTTGATTCATGCCCCGGAAATCAGCTCCACATAGATACAACGGCTGGTTGTTTTACAACGAGCCACGGTGGGATGAGTGGCAGTGGTTACTATTTTATAGATGGTGACGGAGATAGGCGAGTCCACGCTCAACATTCAAACGGGAATGGCTCTACAAGCTCAAACGGCGCAAAAATTTGGGAGAATTTCTCCGATTATTTGGTAGATGAGTTTGTCCCCGATTCACGAGGACCCAATTTTGATCTTCAGGCGATGTATATCCGTTCTGATGCAGGTGTTGTCGAACCAGCCTCCTATTCAGCAGGAGACACCATTGATGACTTGAGGTTTACCTCTGCAAATGCAACAAATGGCGCAGACAGTGGAACGTGGAACTTTGATGTGTATATATCCACAGACGACATCATTGACACATCAGATACATTTATTGATGAAAAGTCTTATACATGGGACTACACCGCAATGCAAGAAGTGAATGTTGGTTTTAGTAATGTTGAACTACCTCTTGGATTACCAACCGGAACATATTGGCTTGGCGTTCGCTTCAACTCGAATACAGACAACGCATCATGGAACAACGAAACAAGTGAATGGGACGCATACGAAATCTATGTGCAAGCCGTAACAGATGCAGAGGCGGTTTCAATAGTACCCCTAGACACACATGTTATTGCAGGAGATTTTTTAAACTATTCGGCTATTGTTGGAAACAACGGTGCTCAAACAAGCAACATAGTTGTTGACGTTTACGCGTCCACAAACCAGACAATAACTGAATACGACACACTTCTAGGAACGATATACACATCATTTTCATCCCCAGGTACTGTTGAAATAGACAGCCCTGTTCTAATACCCAACTCGCTTTCAGACGGAGAGTATTATTTGGGTCTCATTGTTGAGCCAAACTATTATGAAGATGTTGACAGTTCGAATAACGTTGTTGCATCCGACATAACTTTTCAAAAAGTAACTCCACCATCAAACGACAACTGCGAAGATGCGGTGGTTATTGGGTTTGGAGATACAGAGTTTTCCACCCTCTATGCAACAACCGATGGTTCAGAACACCCAGAGTGTGAAGAATCTGGTGATGGTGGTGCCACGGTTCATGATATTTGGTACACCTTTGACTCGCCCGCATCAGGAACAATCACTATCAGTACATGCAACCAGGTTGATTATGATTCAGATTTGGTTCTCTACAATGGAGGTTGTGGCGCACCGAACTTGGTTGGTTGTAATGATGATGGCGCTGGCTGTAGTGCATATTCTTCCCTTCTTGAAGCTCCTGTGCAACAAGGTGTCTCATATCTACTTAGGGTTGGTGGGTGGAACTATAATTCTGCAGGTGAAGGAACCCTTACCCTATCGGTTGAACCCTCAGAAACAGGCGACATCAATGGTGATGGACTTGTAGATATTGAGGACTTGCTATTGCTTCTTGCTGCATGGGGAGGTGAGGGGAACGATGGCACAGATCTTGACGGAAACGGAGTCGTGGATGTTGAGGACCTCTTGATTATGATTGCAAACTTTGGCGCGTAAGCACGCGGAACCACCCGCCTGTTTACAATCAAAATGAGTCTTTTGGCAATGCGAATTCGCTCGTAAGTGCATACCATGAACACTTATGTCTGCGATGAGAATTCTTGATGCGAATATCAACCGAGCTGCCGAGGGGATGCGAGTGCTCGAAGACATTGCAAGGTTTGAACTTGATCGAAAAGACTGGTGTGCCAAGATAAAACAATTCCGCCATGAACTTCGGGGTCAAACTCCATCCCTACTTCACAGAGATACCAAAGGAGATGTTGGAACACAAGTTTCAACACAACAAGAACGAAGCCGGAATTCAGTAATCGACATTGCTCGAGCCTCAAGCAACCGTTGTTCTGAAGCATTGAGAGTCGTTGAAGAGTTTCTGAAGTTACACAATGTCGAAAACTCGGTCGAATCAATACGGTACAAACTGTACGATATCTCTGCAGCGATCATCTTGGCACTTGAGTCGAAAGATAAACGCCAGCGAAAACTTTGTTTTGTTATGACGAAAGAAGCGTGTGTGCTTCCTTGGGAACAAACGTTACAGGAGGTCATCGGTGCAGGCTGTGACTGTGTGCAAATACGTGAAAAAAACATGTGTACTGCAGCGTTGGTTCGGCACTCTAAAAAGGTTGTAGAAATCGCAAATGAATCCCAAGTGCAGGTGATTGTTAACGACAGGGTCGATGTTATGCTTGCCTCTGGCGCACATGGAGTGCACCTCGGTAGCAGAGACTTACCTATTCGTGATGCAAGAACACAGTGTGGTTTTGGGTTTGTGATTGGTGCAACTGCTCACACGGTTGCGCAGATCCAAGAAACCATTGCGCTGGGCGCAGATTATGTCGGCATTGGAGCAGCATTTGCCTCTCCCACCAAGCCAGATGTCGAGGTTGCACCTCTCAATGTAATCAAAAGTGCGTTTGGTCACAACCATTTTGTAATTGGGGGTATTACCCCAGAGAACGTAAAAACTCTTTATGCAGCCGGGTGCAAAGGCGTTGCCGTTAGTTCTTCTATCGCACGTTCAACGACTCCCGCAGAGGTCGTTGAACACCTGCTTGGATGTGGAGTACCAGTTCCATGATGCTTGCCACCGCTGAACACCACGGTGTTGTTTCTACAACACTAACAACCTTTATTTCTCTTCTTGCTTTTGCAACCGTTGTGGGCGTGTGTGCCAAGTTTGTAAAAGTTCCTTACACCATTGCGTTGGTGCTAGCGGGTCTTGCTGTTGCTATCCTTGGTGCTGCTCCAGATGGAATGGTCATAACACAAGAACTTATTCTTGTTCTTCTTCTTCCACCCCTTTTATTCCAAGCCGGTCTTCATCTCGACCTCGAATTACTCCAAAAAAAAGCGGTGTCAGTCGCCATACTCGCCATACCCGGTGTCATTCTTTCAACGATATTGGTTGCCGTGGCAATCCGACCATTTTTAGGCGACAACGCTTGGCTTCCTGCGTTGCTGTTTGGCACCATGCTCGCGCCTACTGATCCCATCTCTGTCTTGGCAACACTAAAAACCGCAAAAGCACCAAACCGACTTAAGACGCTCATCGAAGGTGAGAGTTTGTTTAATGATGGAACGGGTGTTGTGCTGTTTTTAATTTTGCTTGCAGCCGTCTATCCAACGAGTGACCACGCGGGTTCGTTATCTATTGTTGATGGCATTATGCAATTTGTACAAGTTGCCGGACTCGGTGTCGTGTTTGGGTTGGGTTTTGGGCTGATTGCATTTTGGATTTTACGGCGCCTTAACGACCACGTTCTTGAAAACGCAATTACTATTGTTCTTGCATGGGGCTCATTTATTGTTGCCGAACAAAGCGGCGCCTCGGGTGTTATCGCAGTTGTCGTGGCCGGACTAATCATTGGGAATTACGGCACAAGACTTGCAATGAGCGACCAAACCGTGCAAACAATCAACACCTTTTGGGAATCAATCGACTTCTTAATCAACTCGATTGTCTTTTTGCTTATAGGTTTTGAGTTGCAAGATATTGG
>JASMLY010000008.1 GCA_030748455.1 Phycisphaerales bacterium
GTTAGCCCTAACACATCTCCAAGTGAAGCACCTGCGCAGGAAGATGAATCACATACATACGAAAACGAAGATATAGACTGGCAAGGTCAAGCACCAAAACTGTTCGATGCAATCTACTACGATCATCTTGCACGGAGCCCACAGCGACAAGCGATGGCAGAAGAACTGAACGAAGGTGAACATACAAAAACATGGTGTGAAGAAAACAATGTTGCTGTTCAAAGCATGATTTACAACGGTGCGGTTGATTGGTATGAAGACGGTGCATACGATGATGTCGACCGGGCCAAGTTTACTGAATGGCTTGATGCAAACGTACCTCTTGATTACGACGGACCTCTCTGCCTTGATATGGAAGGCGAATGGTGGAACATGTGGCACACAGAATCGCAAGTTGTGATGGATATCGTGATCGATTTTTATCTTGAAGGACTCGAGTTTGCGAAGTCAAAACGACCAAATGCCAAAATCGGATACTGGGGTTTACCAAGAAGGCGACACACGAGTCCAAATTACACAACAGCATCCGTTGACCGGTTGCTAAAAGCATGTACTGGTTTGTTCCCAGATGTGTATGAATGGAATCCAGGGCAAGACGATTCCGCTTGGATCAAACGTCACGTCACCAATACAATGGCACTCGTTGAAGGTCAAGTTCCAGTGTTTGTTCAAACATGCCCACGATTCAAAGAAACTGGCAGAGGTATGAAACTTCACGCAGTAGAAGAATTCATCCATGACCAAGTGCAAGCATCGCTCGCAGCAGTATGGACAGATGAAGAAGGTAACGAACACAGAATCGCAGGCATATCGATGTGGGATGCATACTTATATTGCTGGCAAGGTACGTATAACTGGAGCTCATTAGGTGACGAAGATCGTAAAGCGTTGTTCAACGAACTTGATGAGTATCACAAGAACGCATTGGCTTGCATGAAATCATGCATAGATGCACTAACCAACGCTTCGCAACAAGAAGCAGCTTCTTCAGCGGAAGCAATCGCACAAGCAGCGGAAGAAGAAGCAGCTCGCGTTGCTGCTGCTCGCGCCGAAGCATCCCGACTTCGTGCAGAACGTAAACGACAACGAAGCCGACTTGTTCGTCGCCTAAACAGCGAACGAACAAAGATACGCCGTGCGACTGCGAAATGGCGAACAACAGCGAGAGGATTCCGTTCTGCTCGATCTTCATACAAAAACAAACGACGGTCGTATATAAACTCTCGAACAACATACCGTACCGCTCTTAAAGCTTGGCGAACCAAAGGCCGCAAGCAAGCACGTGGATCAAAAGCACGCAGTACAGCTTGGCGAACGTTCGCAAAGGCGCGAAAACAGTTTGTAAAATCACAAAGATCTTGGCGAAGCAACGTGAGAACATGGCGTGCTTCAGTAAAGAATTTCCGAAGCCAACGCAATTCATACCGTGCTTCACGTACAAAGTGGCGAAGTACCGTCAAAACTTGGCGCACAGCAAATGCACGGTGGCGCCAAATGGCACGAACAGCTTCAACGCTTGCAGCAGTTGGTAAATAAAACGAGGTTTCTGGGGTTTCGGGAAGCAGGGTGTTGCAGGATCGATCATTGATCGATCCTGCTTTTTTACGTGAGAGTTTTGAGCCGTTCGATTGCGGTTGCTTCATGTATCGCTGGTGAGCATTCAACTCCGATTGGTCCCTCATAGCCGAGTTTTTCTAATTCTTGGAATACTCGTTTGTACTGGATTTCACCAGTGGTTGGTTCGTGCCGACCGGGATGATCAGCTACTTGCACATAGCCTAGTTGGTCAATCCCTTCGCGTAGATGCCCACAAAGATCACCCTCACTAATTTGCATGTGGTACAAGTCCCAATTGATTTTTACCATTGGTGAACCAACTTCTCTGCAAATGCGTACAGCATCTTCACTTCCATATAAACAATGCCCAGGATGATCAACTCGAATGTTCATTGGTTCGATGATGAGCATGATTTGTTCACGTTCTGCAATTGAAGAAGCAAGTTTGAGCCCTGTGATTATGTGCTCGTGCATCTCCTTTTGTGTCATCCCCTTTTGATCATTTCCACACACGACAGTCATGCGTTGACAACCAAGTGTATGAGCAACTTTACAACTTGCTTCAATTTCTTTTACAAAAGCTGCATGATTTTTCGGATTGTTCATGCCAGGAGTGAATCCCCAAGCAGTGAATTGTGCAACTTCAACACCGCGTTCTTTGCAAACTTTTGCAACTGCGTCAATATCCTTGCCTCTCCAAGGCCAAAATTCAATAGCGTCAAAACCAGCATCAGCCGCGGCGTGGATACGGTCTACAAATGGAAGTTTTCTCCACCACATTTCAATGTTTGCAGCGTATTGAACAGGAAATGAAGAGTCTGCTTTGGCAAGTTTTGACGTTGTTGCAGCGAGCGCGGTTGCGACTAAAAAGGATCTACGAGAGAGTGGCACAGGGTCATACTACTCTGATTATGCAGATATTGTGAGACCAACTGTTGCGACTCTTTCTTCTTCATCAGGTGGTCGATGCATCCATGAACGCAGGCCGTTTCTTTTCAATGCAATCCACCAAACCCAAAAAGCAGTTGTTACATATGGTAGAACTTCGATAACAGCCTGAGGTATTGTGTTTGACAAATCAACAAGCATGCCGTTTCCTTCGAATTGGCTAAACCCCAGAAGCCATGGGATTCGGTACCAGTAGTAACAAGAGATTGCAGCAGCAGCAAAATATCTATCGATCGTTTTTCTTTTTTGAAGTGGGATCGAACTGATCAGCAGTGCGTAGAGTGCGAGTGTAACGGCACCACCGATGATCGGAATGGCAAAAGTATTTGTGATGTTCGCCATTCCTTCAGAGAGTGTTGCATAATCCTGAACTTGGAACCATCCCCAAACGTACCCAGGGAAACATCCAATAAGCCCGAATGCTGCCGCTCGTCTTGGCCAAGTCTTTCCACCAAGATGAGGGCTTGGCGAAGCGGTCGAGTCTGGGCAACCTGTTACACATTTGCTGCAATAATCACAGTGTGCATTTCCAACGACTGCAGCGGGCTTTTGCCCATACAATTTTTCAACTTGGTGCACAGGGCAGAGGCTCGCACACCAACCGCTTTTTCCATCAAAGAAAAACGTGAAACCAATCGCAACAAGGGTCGAAATGATAAGGAACGTTCCGGTTGCAGGTCCATTGAGATCAAAGTATGTATGGCGAAGAGGAATGATGAGGAGTAACAATATGACACTGACAAGGATGAACCAGCCTTGTGTTTCAACCGACATTTTCTTTCGCTTTGTCATCCCTCGATGTCTGGCAAATTGAGACATTGTTGCTGCGGGGCAAATATTTCTCCACACACCTGGGAATAATGCAACAAGAGCGGGAGCGACTGGGATCAGGACATCCCAAAAGGCGTGAAGGCCAACAGTAGGCCAAAAAAATAACATGCCGACCATTACCAAGCAAAGGAACCAAACAATACATTGAACCCCCCCCCAGATACGCAATTCGAGAGGACTTAGCATAAACAGGACTCCGAGGTCATCATTATCTAGTCGGACGCATCAATACCCCAACTATTGCAAAAACATCCATTTCCACCAACAAATCCCACTCCCCGTCTGAGCATACCTCAGACCATACCTCTGTGCATACCTCTGTGTATACCTCTGAGCATACCTCTGTGTATACCTCTGTGCATACCTCTGTGTATACCTCTGAGCATACCTCTGTGTATACCTCTGAGCATACCTCTGTGTATACCTCTGAGCATACCTCTGTGCATACCTCAGAGCATACCTCAGACGTGGTGTCAGGCGAGGGTTGATAAAAAACACACCAGAAAGTGGGGTAATTGGCGTTTACGTCGAATTTGAGATTGATTGGTTTAGCAGGGACCCCAAGCAGCAACGATCTCAAGGAGATCCGTTACGTCAACGATACCGTCCCCGTTGACATCGCCTTCACCTGCATTGCCCCAGTTTCCGATCGTAGCAAGAACATCCTCGACATCGATAATGCTGTCACCGTTAACATCTTGGGGGCAAGGATTGGAAAGGGGAGTTACATCCATGTAGCCATCCATATAAATGCGATCGATTTCCACGTTCTGCCAACCAAGTGGCCAGCCCATATCGACCATGACGTCTCCAAGAAAAACATTTGTTACATCAAATTGTCCAAAACCGTTCCCGTCAATCTGCATAAAGATATCAGCAGCAACGTCTATTTCACCATCAGAATCCGCGTCTGCTTCAAGCGGCTCGTCCATCATGACTATGGGTGTGGGGCCATCGACAATACCAAACCCAAACAATAACTCTGGATCGATTTGGTCGGTGACATCTTCGGGTCCAATTATTTGTCCAAGAAAAACAACATCAACTCCAACATAAGTAATTTCATATTGATACTCGAATTGATCAGCATTTGGATCTACCGATGTAGGGCTCACCCAATGTACGTCGTTGCCGTTTGTGTTTTCGCTGAACTCCCAGTGTACGGTATCTGCGAAACATGGAAATGCAATTGATAATGACAATAATGATGCTAATTTCATTTTTCTCTCCTTAGGGTTACCGTCTATTATTGCTCTACGAGCGAATAATGCAATTGGATTCACTAATATTCTGTATCATTTTATAAAATGCTTTCAAAACCCATAAAATCCTTTGTTTTTTCTCTTTTTATTGCACTTTCTGTATTTGCAGATTCACAGCCCTGTGACATCCTTAATCGCGTTGTTGTGACTGGTGCGAGCGTTTCTTCTGGCTTTGGGGTGACCACGCCTCCAATCAAAGGCGATTTTGGAGCCTATCCAATTAATATGAAACACATTATGGAGGGTGTTATTTCATCAGAACACGAAGAGGTGAAGTTCTTTGGTGACCTTTTGTTTTTTAAGAGATCAAAAGCAAACGCAAAAGCGTACATAAAAAAAATCAAAGAATATAAGCCCACTCTCATTGTGGGTGTTGACTTCTTGTTTTGGTTTGGACACGGAACGCCGCCAGATGGCACAGATGTTTCGACATACAGAATGGAGAAATTAAACTTCGCTCTTGATTTACTCGGAGAGTTAAAAGTTCCAATTATTATTGGTGATTTACCAAATGTTCGATCAGCAATTGGAAAAATGTTATCAGCGAATCAAGTTCCCTCAAAGGAACTGCTTCTCTTATTGAATAAGCGCATTCATGAGTGGGGTGAAGCGCACCCCAACGTAACAGTTGTTGATGTGTTCGACTTGAGCAACAAATTGATGAATGATGAAGCGATTACATTTTTGGGTCACACTTGGCCCGCGGGCAGCCAGTCAAAACTATTACAACAAGACATGCTTCATACAACGTTTGAAGGAACCGTTGCTGCGAGTATGATGGTTGCAGAAGAAATCAATGTTGGGTGCATAGAAACAGACCCAAAACTCATTATGAAAAACGCTTCCGCCACCGCACGCAAAGAAGCAAACCGGAAGGAATGATGTCACTCAATCGCGCGTGGCTCGATATCGATTGGTTCTGTTGGAGGTAATTCTTTTCCACCAGTTGAATGTAGTTCGCTTAATCGTTTTGCGCCTGGTTCAAGGCGGGTTGTAAAAGAACCAACAGCTTTATTGTACGACTCTGTCGCCTGATGAAGTCGGTTCCCAACTTTGGCAAGGTGTTCTTGAAATATTGACAAACGATCATACAGTTCTTGTCCTGCTTTGGCAATTTCTTCAGCATTCTTCGCCATAGAATCCTGTCGCCACCCAAACGCAGCCGCTTGCAACAACGCGATGAGCGTCGTTGGTGAAGTTAACAATACTTTTTTGGAAAGTGCTTTGTTATGCAAATCGGGATTTCGTTCAAGCGCGGCAACAAGGGCTGATTCTACATTTACAAACATTACAACAAATGCAGGAGAGTAATCAAACTGTTCCCAGTACGCCTTACTTGCAAGTGAATTTATATGTGTTTCAAGTGCTTTAACATGGTTGTCTAAATGTTCGGCGCGTTCCGCTTCTGGGTGTTCTAGTGCACTAAGGTAATGGTCCAGTGGTAATTTGGAATCAACAACAAGTCGACCGCCGCCCGGCATTTTTATCACCATATCAGGTCGATACGACCGATCTCCGGAAGTCGAAACTTGTTCTTCAAAATCACATTTGTCTGTCATGCCAGCAAACTCAACGACATTACGCAATCCAACTTCTCCCCATTTGCCGCGATGGTCAGGTCTTCGAAGAGCATTCTCAAGTTTTGATGTTTCTTCGATTATGTCCTTTGTCGCAGACTCAAGGTTGGTGTACGCTTTCTCTCGCTTAAGTTCTAAGTCCCTGACATGGGTTTTTGTTTCTTCAAGTAATTTTTCAAACGGCGCGAATTGTAGTTTCGCAGTTTGTAAAAACGACTCAGAGTTTTTCTTAATAGCTTCTTGACTGATGGCTGCAAAGGTTTCGCGTAACTGCTCCTCCATCTTTGTGAGGTATTTTTCCTTTTCATCAAGCTGCGTTTTAAGGCGAATGTTATCTATATTCACATCTCCATCCGTTTTTCGCCCAAAAAATGCAAAAACAGCGATTCCACCCAAAAAACATCCAATAAAAATTCCGAAAGCCAGACTTATGTAATCCATAGTGTTGGCATCCTACGTATTTTTTACTAGTTTTTCTCGGAAAACGATAGATTACCTTTGAAAAACCATTTTTTACGTGTTACATTGCATGTACGGCTTTTATAGAGAGAAGCCAGATTAGGAGAGAATGTGAAGAAGTTACCACTAATTGTGCTATCGTCGCTCGTAACACCTGTTGCAATGGGCGATATTTACATGGACCCAGTTGGCGACATTGCAACTGGAAACGCAAACCTTGATATTACACAGGTTGAAGTGACTGACAACGGAACCGATTTGATTGTTCGATTAACTGTTGACAATCTCGATGGGGATTGGGGCAAGTATCTTTTCTTTGGTGACTATTGGTCTGGTGGTTCAGGCGATAATGACAATCCTTGGTTCCGCGATATATCTGGTCTGAGTGGAACAGATCTCTTTGTTGGCACTTGGCTTGATGGTGGCGGCGGTGCAGATGCTCAGGAAAACACAGCCGGATCGTGGGGGCCATCAGCGTTTGCTGTTTCTGCTTGGGCTGACTGGGAAAACAACACTGTTCAGTGGAATTTTTACAACTTTGTTTCAGATCTTACGGCCATTGGCATTACAGGTTTCGATTTTGAAGTTGCAACAACTGGTGGCAATGGGGGTGATCCAGCGATTGACCTACTTGGTGGTGAAGGAACGCAACCAGGCTGGGGTGGTGGTTCAACTTCAACAGATTGGCAGCACTATGAATTTTCAACAGTTCCAGCTCCAAGCGCACTCGCACTTTTAGCAATGGCTGGTCTTGCACGACGCCGACGGTCGTGATCAATCAAAATGAAAAGACTTGTATCAACACCCATCGTTGTTCGGAGGGTGTTGTGTATTTAGAAGGAAGAAAGAGATGAAATACATACTTACAACTACAGTACTCTCAGCGACATCAATTTGTTTCGCCCAACCTGTTGTCGATGGCACGGTGGACGCAGCGTATGGTGCACCAAATGCTGTGCAAAACACGCAAACTGGCTTTGGAAACTCCGACTTAGGGATGCCAGACTTTGCTAACGGATCTGAAATTGACGCTGGTTACGCAGTGATTGACAGTGGCTACTTGTACATCATGCTTTCAGGTAACTTGGAAAGCACATTTAACAAAATAGACATTTTTATTGATGCACGGAGTGGTGGCCAAAACACGCTGCGATCGGATAACCCCGATGTTGACTTTAATGGTTTAAACAGAATGGGAGATGACGGAACAGGGAATGGTCTTACATTTGATACTGGTTTCGAAGCGGATATGTGGGTTGGTTTGACATGCGGCGGAGAAACGTTTGCGACTTACGCAAACTACGCAGAACTACACACCGAAGGCGCGGGCTTTGGTATGTACATCGGCGAAGGTGCTTCTGGCGGTGATGGCGCGATCTACGGGAAAACGGGATTCATTCTTGCACTCGATAATTCCAACACCGGCGGTGTTGGGTATGGTGAAGGGCTTGGTTGTGGCGAAGGTGTTACAACTGGAATCGAAATCGCTGTTCCTCTCTACCTTCTAGATTGGGATGGTGGAGCTGGTGATATTACTTCTGCAAAAGTTTGTGCGTTCATCAACAACGGCGGTCATGACCACATGTCCAACCAAGTTATCGGTGGACTCGGTGGTAGCCCAAACCTTGGCGACCCTCGAAACGTGAATTTTGATTTGATTGCAGGTAATCAATATTTTGCAATTGGTGATAGCGCAGGTCCTTGCCCAGACCTTACTGGTGCTTGCTGTTTCGATACGGACTGTAGCGATTTAACAGAAACCGATTGTTCCTCCCTCGGTGGGGTGTACAACGGCGATGGGTCATTTTGTAATACAGAACCATCACCATGTGCCCCAGAACCATGCCAAGGCGATACAGATGGTGATGGTGATGTCGACGTAGAAGATCTCCTTACGGTGATCGCAAATTGGGGTTGTGGACCATAACTCTTGTTTAATCGATGATTCTTGGGCAGCTCGTCCTAAGGCGAGCTGCCTGTTTCCTTTGTAAAAGACAATGATTGCAGTACTATGGTCGTAATGAAACTCATCAGGAATAGATGGATGTTTGGAATCTCGATGTTTCTGACAATTGCTGTTTCGTATGCTGAGGATCGCGTTGATCCGTCCGCACATGCTGGTATGGGTGCAGTTCCCTATGGTGGTGCAGGTTGCCAAGTTTGGTTACAAGGTGAAACTGCGTGGGCAAACTCTGGAACCATCAGACCCGACCTTACAAATGCATCGTCTGGTACAGTCAAATGGGGTGTTCCGTTGACGTCAATTGGAATTGCAAGCGGTGACACAGTTCGTTTTGATATTGCAACAAGTGGTAGTGGCACGAGTGATCCGGGAGTTGACCATCTGAGCCGGTCAGATCAAGCGACAGATGGTTGGGCAACTCCTTCAGTTTCAGGAACTTTTTTGGAATATGTACTCGATGGGACATCAGGAAGTCTTGCAATTCCCGACAGTCTTGGCGATGTGTTTGATTTTGCCAATTTAGATATAGATTGGGTCGTTGTTTCGCACGATTCTCAAAATTTGTATTTCACAGTAAACGTAGATGACAACCTGACTGAAACGGATTGGACAAACTTTATGTTTTTCCTTGACACAAAAGAAGGTGGAACTTCAGATAATCCATGGGGAAGGCCGATTGACCTCGGTAGCGAAGAGATTGATGTTTTTCTTGGCAGTTGGGTAAACAATGCAGAGGCTGGTGTTAGTTTTAGAACGTGGGCACCAAATGCAAGCGCTGTTGCAGTCGTCGGAGACTTTAACAATTGGTCAATGTGGTCAACGATGCTCGCAACAGAAGGTGACGGAAAATGGTCGGTGGACGTGTCGTACGCTGACATCGCCGACGAATATCAATATGTGATAATAAATAATGGCGTGCAATATTGGCGAAATGACGCACACGCGAAACAACTTACGAACTCAATCGGCAACAGCGTGGTGTACGATCCAGACGCCTATTTGTGGAATACAACAGACTTTTCTCGTCCTGCTTGGAACGAGATGGTTGTGTATGAAATGCATGTTGGCACATTTGCGGGTGGTTTTTTACAAGCAGCAAGCAAACTTGATTATCTCGTAGAACTCGGTGTGAACGCCATTGAACTGATGCCAGTTTGGGAGTTTGCAGGTGACCTTTCTTGGGGATACAACGCAGCGCATCCGTTTGCAGTTGAATCAAGTTATGGTTCGCCAAACGAATTGAAACGATTTATTGACGAAGCGCACGAGCGTGGCATCGCGGTGTTGCTTGATGTTGTTTACAACCACTGGGGTCCATCCGATATGGATCTTTGGCAGTACGACGGTTGGAGTGAAAACAATTTGGGCGGGATTTACTTTTATAACGACGATCGTGCTTGGACTCCTTGGGGAGATACAAGACCAAATTACAGTGTCGGTGAAGTGCGGACATTTATCCGAGATAGTGTGCTCTATTGGCTCGAAGAATATCGACTTGATGGATTGCGAATTGATGGAACAAAATGGATACGCGCAACCGATGATGGTGGAACAGAAATACCAGAAGGTTGGACTCTGCTTCAGTGGATCAACGATGAAGTTGATGCGCACGACAGTGGGAAAGCGATCATTTGTGAAGATCTCGCTGGAACTGATTGGATGACAAAATCAACAGGCGAGGGTGGGGCTGGTTTTGACTCACAATGGGATGTCTATTGGATTCATCCGGTGCGTGGTCTTATTGAAACGGCCAACGATAGTGATCGCTCGATGTGGACAGTTCGTGATGCAGTCATGGCGGTCTACAACGGTGACCAAACCGATCGAGTGATTTATACAGAGTCACATGATGAAGTTGCTAACGGCCGCTCTCGTGTACCCGAAGAAATTGCTCCGGGCGACGCAGGCAATTGGTTTGCACGAAAACGCTCAACGCTTGGTGCAGCGATGGTGTTAACATCTGCTGGCATTCCAATGCTCTTCCAAGGGCAGGAGTTCCTCGAAGATGGGTATTTTGATGACGACGACCCCCTTGATTGGTCTAAAACGACGACCTATTCAGGGATTTTACAGTTGTACACAGATCTCATCGCCTTGCGGTTGAATACATATGGTAATTCAGGCGGGCTTTCTGGAGGGTCAACAAATGTTCATCATATTAATGACACGGCGAAGGTTGCTGCGTATCATCGATGGGGGGATGGTGGCATCGGTGACGATGTCGTTGTAGCTATGAACTTTACTGTTGATCCAAGAGAATCGTACCGAATTGGTTTCCCTCAAGAAGGTGAGTGGTATCTTATATTTAATTCAGATGACACTGCCTACGCAGATGATTACGGAAACGTGGGGCATGACGTAACTGCGACCAATTTCGGGTATGACGGGCTCCCTTACAGCGGGTTGCTCGATCTTGCTCCGTATTCGGTGCAAATTTTCTCACAAGTTCCAAATCCTGCTGAATCGTGCCCCGAAGATATTTCTGGTGATGGCGTCGTTTCAGTTGATGACTTGCTTACAATGATCAGCGGTTGGGGTACACCCGATTGGGATATCAATGGTGATGGCACCACTGATGTTTCTGACCTACTTGCTGTCATTGGAGCCTTTGGACCATGTCCTTAACTACATACTCGAAAAAAGGTTTTACTCTTGTTGAACTTTTGGTTGTAATCGCAATCATGGGGATTTTGATGTCATTGGTAGTCGTAGGAATAGGTCTAATGCTAGTTAGAGCAAAAGCAACTAAAGATTTAACTAATCACAAAACTATCGGGGCGGCTAACTGGAGTTATTCTGTAGCGAATAATGGTCGATTACTTCATCCAAGAACTAAAATAGATGAGAACGACTCAACGGATGAACAGATCGAACGATTTTGGATAAAAAGTTTTGATGATGTAGGTGCAACTCGGCTGGAATATACAGATGGTCCCGAACTTGCACTTGCGCTTGAAGATGGCGCAGCATTTCCATTTATAGAAAACATAGATTCATATAGATCACCCTTAGATCCCACAAAGCGAATGCGAAGTTACTCACTCAATTCATTTGTTGGAGTTGAATTTGGAATTGATGATACTCAGGTTTTCAATATTCCCGGATTGAGCGAATTTTTTATGCCTGCCATGACCGCATCTCAGGTACCACAACCATCAAACACTATGAACAGCATTTCGGAAGACGATCGTCGAACAGGTGGTCCAAATTGGAACGGATGGTTGTTACACCCAAAAAACGACATGCCTTTCTTGGTGTGGTATGACATCCCAGCGTTTTGGGTACCAAATGAAGTAGGCA
>JASMLY010000009.1 GCA_030748455.1 Phycisphaerales bacterium
TTTGAAACAACAATGGCAGAACTCGACCTGCAAAAGGATACCGAACGGTCAAGGATACAAAAAGAGTTCACGCAAAGCATGGCGTCGATTCAGCATGACCATCATGACACAATGGAACGACTTACAAATCGATGGAATAAAGAACTTCAAGCTTTTCACGACGACTTCAACTCGCAAATAGAGACAAAATCCATTGAACATCCCCCGTGGGATACCGATTGGGCATCATGGAATCCAAACGTAGAGACAAGCACAATCATTCCAGTTGGCAACTTTGCCATCGACCTCGTAACTGTAGCTGGAATATTGCCTACAAGCGAAAACTTATCCCTTCCGATTGAATCAAGCTTGTCCCTCCCCGTAGGTTCTACGTTACCCGGAAATGCATCCATTCTTGTTTCCTCATCAGGAAAACAACGAGAGAGAAGCATTGCGATTGTTCAAAATGCAATCATGCGAATCCTCACTGCAATCCCTCCTGGCAAAGCAAAATTTACACTTATAGACCCCGTGAGTCTTGGGCAAAGTTTTGCAGGGGTAATGCATTTGGCAGATTACGAAGATTCGCAACTCCTTGACCGCGCGTGGACAGAGCCAAGACATATTGAAGCTCAACTTGCTCGCCTTACTGAGCATATGGAAACGGTTATCCAAAAATACTTGCGTAATGAATTTGAATCTATAGATGCGTACAACGAACAAGCAGGCGAAATTGCAGAACCATACCGTTTCTTAGTAATCGCAGACTTACCTAACAACTTTTCTGAACTCGCAGCCAAACGGCTCGCGAGTATTGTCACAAGTGGATCTCGGTGTGGAGTGTATGTCATAGTTCATCGCGATCTTTCTATTCCACTTCCGTCTGGCATTGATGAAGACACGCTGCAGCGCATTCCTTTTCGCATTGTTGAAGAAGACAATACATTCTGCATAGACGAAGATGAATTGCGAGAGTTACCACTCAATCTTGAATTGCCGCCAGATGAAAACACCACTACAGCCATAGTTAAAAAGGTTGGCGAAACTGCAGACAGTACGCACCGAGTTGAAGTTCCGTTTGGTGTCATCGCACCATCTAATGAAACTATGTGGTCACGCTCAACTTCTGAAAATATTGCGATTCCTTTGGGTCGATCTGGTGCAACAAAATTACAGAATCTCACGCTTGGTAAGGGCACTGCTCAACACGCACTTATTGCAGGCAAGACTGGCTCTGGCAAGTCCACCCTTCTACACGTACTAATCACAAACCTTGCACTTTGGTACAGCCCTGATGAAGTCGAATTTTATCTTGTCGACTTTAAGAAAGGCGTGGAATTCAAAATGTATGCAACTCACAAGTTGCCACATGCTCGAGTCGTTGCTGTTGAAAGTGACCGAGAGTTTGGCATAAGTGTACTACAACGAGTTGATGCAGAACTTAAACGCAGAGGTGAATTGTTCCGCGACGTTGGCGTGCAAGACATTGCAGGGTTCAGAGAAAAATCAAGCGAACGTATGCCTCGAATTTTACTTATCATCGATGAGTTTCAGGAGTTTTTCATTGACGATGACCGTGTTGCACAAGAAGCAAATCTTTTACTTGACCGACTTGTAAGGCAAGGTCGTGCATTTGGCATCCATGCAATCATGGGTTCACAAACCTTAGACGGCGCGTACACCCTTAGTCGATCAACGATGGGACAAATGGCTGTTCGGGTTGCATTGCAATGTTCAGAGCAAGACAGCTATATTATTCTCAACGAAGATAACGCTGCTGCTCGCCTACTTTCAAGACCAGGCGAAGCAATTTATAACGACGCCGCTGGAAACATTGAAGGCAACAGCCCTTTCCAAGTTGTGTGGATAACTGACAGTGAGCGAGAAGTTTTTCTTGAAAACCTTGCCACCCGAGACAATGGCACACCACGCGAGATGGTTGTCTACGAAGGAAACCAACCGGTTTATCTTCATGAAAATGCAAAGTTTAATAGTTTAGAAAAAGTATCAAAACCACTTTCTGCAAAGGCATGGCTTGGCGGCGCGATGGCAATAAAGGAAGACACCTCAGCAACGTTCCGAATGGCTTCAGCAAGTAATCTTCTCATTGTCGGGCAACAAGACGAGACAACGACGAATATGGTTGCCAGTTCATTACGTTCTCTTGATAAACAATATGCTCCCGAAGACGTTTCATTCATACTTCTGGATGGATCGCCGCAAGATCAATCCCACGCATCTATTCTTCCTGCTGCAATAGATGACATGATAAACAAACCAAAACTTGTTGGGGTGCGTGATATCCAAGAGGCAATGGCATCAATTGATTCAGAGTTACAAAAACGAATCGAAGTTGGAGCAACAGATGCTCCCGTCATCTACTTTATTGTGAATGCTTTGCACCGCTTTAGAGATCTTCGTCGTGATGAAGATGACTACGGTTTCTCGATGAACGACGAAGAAAAGGCAAAAACTCCAAGCCAAATTTTCACTGAGTTGCTCAAGGAGGGACCGACTCTTGGGATGCATGTGATTTGTTCAACGGACACTCTTGCAAACTTAAACCGCACGTTTGACCGACAGGCGCTAAGAGAGTTTGACATGCGGGTCTTGTTACAGATGGGTGCCAATGATTCAACCAATCTGATAGACATGCCAGATGCATCGCGACTTGGCATGCACCGCGCTCTGCTCTACAGCGAAGAAAGTGGTACAATTGAACCCTTCAGACCGTACGCCCCCGAAAGTTGACAAAGCCCCTCGGAAGTTGGCAAAGCACAACGGAAGTTGGCAAAGCCCCCCGGAAATTGGCAAAGCACAACAGACGACAAGTACTTTCTGAAACTGTTAGGGCCATTAGCTCAGTTGGCTAGAGCGCTTCGTTTACACCGAAGAAGTCACAGGTTCGAGTCCTGTATGGCCCATTGGTACAAGTCCAGTGTTGATGCACTGGGCTGTTTTCTTAGGTATTGACATCTTTCGGATTGTGCACAGTTTTTGCTCACTTGCCTCTATTTCGGCTTTCGAGCTGAAATTGCGTATAGACGACTCCCCAATTTCTTCAGTCTGGGTAGTTCATCATAAAAAGGTGATCGGAGGGGTGTGATACAAACATTTTCAAAGTTTGAATCTTCCAATTTGGATTTAAGTGTCTCACGATTATGGAAGAACATCTCTACCGTGTTTCCCTCAACATCTCCCCAGTCTTCCACCACATATCCATCAGCTTGTTCTGAATCTGAGAGCATCATTAGTATTAAGCCGCTCGGCTTTAAGATCTCATAGTATTTACCCAAAATATTGCCGATGTTTGCTTGGCGTATATGACAAAAACACGATGAGC
>JASMLY010000010.1 GCA_030748455.1 Phycisphaerales bacterium
GCTTGGTTTTCCAACTCATCCATAATCATTTCGGGGGTTAAGTCCTCAATTTTTTTGTCGATAATCATCGAATAAATTGGGACCGTACCAATCGGTACTTTTGATTCGCGAATAATCGCTTGCCTACAAGCATTCAAATCACCACCGGTTGACAAATCCATCACGGTATCGGCTCCCCACTTTACCGACCAATGTAATTTCTCAAGTTCTTCCTCTATGCCCGACGAAACTGGCGATGCACCCATGTTTGCGTTTACTTTTGTAAGAGAGGCGCGCCCAATTGCCATCGGGTCTAAATCCATTGCAAGGTGAACTCTATTGGCGGGAATTATCATTCGACCAGACGCAACCTCGTCTCGAACTTGTTCTGCTGTTAGGTGGGGTTCACGCTGTGCTACTCTTTTCATTTCTGGAGTAACTGTTCCAGTTCGAGCATGTTCTAATTGAGTAACAGGGCTCGTGTTGGTTGATTGCATAAAATCCCAAGCGGTCTTGTTTGAAGGGGCTGGCATTCCTGGGGTGTCTGGTGAACTAAAAGTCGTAGACCCGCCGATATTCGCTTCAAGAGCAAAACTTGCAGGGGCCGTACCCTGTTGTGAAGTAGATGGATTATCTGCTCCAAGAACTGGCATGGAATGCTCCTGAAGTCCGACAATAGTATTGGTATCTTTCATCCTCGTATTCTACCTTCGGTACAATCAACAATGAGCATGTTTCGAATCTCTTTCATCGCAATCTTTTGTTTGGCGAGTTGCCGATCAACGCAAGTTGTTAATCTCAACACAGCAAACCTGAGCACTAGGGGCCCAATTGCTGTTGATGTACAAACTTTTGGTGGAACGGTAACTATCATTGCCGACCCAACGGTTTCTGGAACAGTGGTATCTGCAAATCAATACGAAGAGGGTGTGGGCGCTGTTCCTGTAGCAAAACTTTACATGAAGACTTCGGCAACTGTTGAAAAGGGGCCTTTGGGCGAAACTGTAAAGGTGGTTGCAACCTGCGATGACGACCCCCTTCGCTTAGTTACGGCAAATATTGTAATTCGTTCGAATACCATTCACGGCGTCCGTGTAATCAACGGTCGAGGTGATGTCACTCTACAGGGAATTTCTGGTGCTGTTGATATACAAACTCGTGATGGAGATGTTCGCGTAGTGACACCACTTGTGATGAACGAGGCGGTCACTGTAGAAAATCGTCGTGGAAATATTGTGTATCGGGTGCGAAGCGAATCACGCGGCATCATTGACGCGACTGCGATCAACGGCGAAGCAACCCTAGATTTACGTCAGGGTAATGCGGTGATTTTACCAGGGTCTACTGGTGATCACCTATCTGCTGTCTTTAACGAGGGCACGAATCAAATCACTATGAGGACAGTTGATGGCAACGCCCGTGTTTTTGTTGTTCCAGATCCAATCGGAAGTGAACCATTCTTTGATACTGAATGGATTTCTTGGTAAGAACTGTGTCTGCCCAGCGCGATCTCCACGATTTTTTCTTTAAGGAGGCGAAGCGAAAGGGCTATCGCAGTCGTGCTGCGTATAAATTGTCTGAAATTGACGACAAGAGAAATGTCTTGAGCAAAGGTAATTTTGTACTTGACTTGGGTGCTGCACCGGGCAGTTGGTTGCAAGTTGCTTCGGAGAGAATCGGAGAGAGTGGCAGGGTTATAGGCGTGGACTTAAAAGCCATTGACGATGGTCTTTCAAACAATGTTGTGACCATGCAAGAAGATGTAACTCAGTTAACTCCTGACGATTTTGGTGGTAAATTGTTTGATGTTGTTTTGAGTGACATGGCGCCAAGCACCACTGGTACTCGAACCATTGACCACCATGGTTCGGTGAATCTTTGCCATGTTGCACTTGATTTATCCGCAACTCTGCTAAAACCAAACGGAAACCTTGTAATGAAAGTGCTTGAAGGCGAGGCGTATCCTGAACTGTTAAAACGATGTGCAAATTCGTTTGATTCTGCCAAGGGTTTTAAGCCAAAGGCATCCCGTGCAATTTCAACTGAAATGTTTATCGTTTGTCTTAATCGAAACGAAGACATGCCAAAACCAATGGAACTCGCACCTCCCCCACCAACTTCCGGCTGGGGTTAATAAACGACCCGCGGGATAGTTTATTCGCAAGGTCCCCAGTTACCGACGACGATGAGGAGGTCGGTGACATCAACAATGCCATCACTGTTAAGGTCTGCAGTTGAATTTGACTGTCCCCAATAATCAATCACGAACAGCAAATCATTCACTCCTACAATTTCATCGTTGTTTAGGTCTGGGCACGAAGAACTAGCCATATCAAAAAGGTAGGCACTGCCAGAAGCGCTACCGTTTTCGTCATCCCAATATGCGCCTACTGCCAAGTTGTTGCCTGACAAAGACACACAATATCCAAATTGGTCATACTCATCACCGTCATCTGCAAGTAATTTTGTTTCATTCCATCCAAAACCATCGAAACGGTAAATGTAGGCACCTCCCGAGTTGTACCCATTTTCGTCAGCATATCTAGTCCCAACTACAACAGTATCGGCATCAACAACCACACTGTTTCCAAAATAATCATCGGTTGATCCATCGCTTGCAAGTAGCTTGGCTTCTTCTTGCCAAGAACTTCCATCGAATCGGTATACATATGCGCTACCAGACCCTGTTCCGTTATCACTATCGCCAGGAGCACCCACAACAATCCTTTCATCAATTATTGCAACGCTTGTTCC
>JASMLY010000011.1 GCA_030748455.1 Phycisphaerales bacterium
AAGAAGTAAATCGCGAACTTGCTCAATGGTTTCACGCTGTGATGGGTCAAGCCGAACGACAAGGTCGTATTGGCGCGTTCCCTGATTGACCGTGTCAACAACTTCGCCGTACATCGCTTCGCGTACTTGCTGGGCTGCTTCAGCTGGGCTTAAACCAAACGCAGCAAGTTCTGCATGTCGATACCGAATTGGCAAAGATGTAATCATTACTTCGCGATTGGCATTGACATCCCTTGCACCAGAAAGTGTTGAAAGCGAACGCTCTACCTCTTTTGCAATTTTGCGAAGTTTAGTAAGATCTTCACCGTAAATGCTAATTGCAATTGCAGCAGGTGTACCCGAAAGCAAATGACTCAAACGGTGTTCGATTGGTTGTCCTACCATTGTTGTGATTCCCGGAATTGCTGAGAGGACGGCATCTATATCCGTACGAACTTCTTTTTGGCTGAAGCCATCATTGATGGAAACCTCAATTTCAGAACTGCTCACTGGCTCTGCATGTTCATCGCGTTCGGCGCGTCCCGTTCTTCGAGAGACGGAATGCACACCGTCGATTGCTGCAAGTTGCGTTTCAACATTTGTAGCAAGCCGGTTGCTCTCAACGAGCGATGTTCCGGGAGGAGCGAATAAAAAGACAGTAAAAGTCCCTTCGTTGAATGATGGAAGAAACGATGTGCCAAACGTACTTGCAAGCAAAAGTGCAAGAATGGTAGCGAGCGTTGCCCCGGAGATGACAAGCCCTCTTGCGTTGAGCGTTGCTTTAAGCGCGCGGGCATAGAATCGTTTCAAAAACCGTACAAGCCAAGATTCACTGTCATGTCCTTTGTCAATACTTCCACCTAGAAGAATTTTGCAAAGTGCTGGCGTAAGCGTAAGCGCAACAAACAGAGAAGCAATAATAGAAATCATGTACGTTAGTGCGAGTGGCTGGAAGAACTTTCCTTCAAGACCTTGCAAGAAGAGGAGCGGTACAAACACCAAAACAATTATGACCGTTGCAAAGACCATCGCTGGTCTAATTTCATTGCTGGCGTCAAAAATTACTTCAACAAATTGTCGTCGCTGTTCGCTTGGCAAGGCGTTGTTTTGTTTAAGCCGCCTGAACACATTTTCAACATCAATGATGGCGTCGTCCACAAGTACGCCAATTGCAACAGTAAGACCGCCAAGGGACATCACATTGAGTCCAAGGTTGAACCAGTCCATCATGAGCAATCCAATGGCAAGCGAAACGGGTAAAGCAGTCAACGTAATAATCGTCGTGCGAACGTTCATTAGAAATAACATGAGAATAATTGCGACAATGACGACGGCTTCAAGCAAAACGTTGGTCACGTTGCTTACTGCGCGGTCAATAAAATGTGCTTGTCGAAAAACATCGCGGTTTAATACCATTCCGGCCGGCAATGTTTTTTCAACTTGGTCGAATAGTGCGTCAATTTCTTTTGTTAGTGCAAGCGTGTTTGTGCCGGGTGACTTTTGAATTGAAATTACAACGGCGGGGGAGCCATTGTCTGAACCCTCACCACGCTTTAGTGCTGGACCCAATCGAACGTCAGCAACTTGCCCAATCGTGACTGGCACACCATCGTGATAAACGATTATCGTATTTGCAATATCGCTAGGTTGTGTGACACGACTCTGTTGCCGAATTGGAATTTCAAAACTGCCGACGTTTGGCAGGTATCCAGCGCTCGCTGTTGAATGTGCGTTTCCTGCGGCTTGAACGACGTCTGAAATCGTCAAGTCGTAAATACGCAAACGTTCTTGATCAACATTGACTTGATATTCAGGAAGTTCTCCACCAATCGCAACAACTTGCGCAACTCCCGGAATTGCTAAGACTTTATTACGCAGATCGAATTCTGAGTAGGAACGAAGTTCAAGTGGGGTTGCTTGGCCACTTGGCGAAGAAAGCGAGATGAGCATAATTTCGCCAGCAATCGAAGTGATTGGCGTAATGAATGGCTCAACCCCCGGCGGTAGATTTTCACGAACCGTAGAAAGTCGTTCGGCGACAAGTTGCCTTGCATCGTAAAGGTCTGCTCCCCAATCCAAATCAACCCAAACAATTGATAAACCGATTGCGCTGGCACTGCGAACTCGACGAACGCCGGTCATGCCGTTAACTGCTGACTCAACTGGGAAGGTGACATACTGTTCAACCTCATCAGCCGCAAGACCGCCGGCTTCTGCCATCACAACAACCGTTGGAGCATTCAATTCTGGAAAGACATCTATACTCATCCTAGGTACTTGGAACGCGGCGTACCCAGTGAGTAACAACGCCATCAAAACGATCAGCGAAGAGTAATTAAGCGAAAAGCGAATTAATGCTTTCAACATAACTTAATCCTCGCCTTCATGGAACGTGCCATCAGAATGGAAATGTCCACCTTGTTGGATCGAACCACTTGTTGCAAGCATGAGTTGGAAACCGCCATCGAGTACAACTTCATCTCCATCGGCAAGCCCAGAAAGAACGGCAACCCAACGACCATCATTAAGCCCAAGATCTGCTTCAAGTCGAATCGCTTCATTTGGATTGTTAGGTGCGCGCCTAAAAATAATTGGGGTTAACCCGTCTTGTTGTACCGCTGCAAGAGGAATTGCAAGTTCAGGAGCGTTTGTTGAGTCAGTAATGATTTCAAGTTGTGCGGTAACTCCCGGACGTGCCCAAGATGAGAGGGTATCGGGTGTGACATATAAGTCGATGGTTCGGTCGTGTGCATCACCAGTCAATCCAAGTTGAAGCGTGCCATGCATTGTGTTTTGTAAATCAACAGCATTTCCCGCAGACGTTGGAGTTGGTGGCACGATGTTGACTTGCAAGCCATCACGAAGCACACCAAGATCGCTTTGCAATCCGGATGCGTGAAACCGAAGTTTATCTGGTTGAACAACAGAAAGCACATTCGTCTGCGCATCTGCCCAAGCGCCGTTTGTGATGTTGAGTATTTCGACGACTCCAGAATTTGATGCTGTTACTTCTATTTCTTTTATTTCTTTCCACCAATTTGGATTGCCTTCTGGAATGGAAATGTTCAACATAGAGGATGCTGATTCAAGCGCGATATCCAATGTGGATTTTGCGGCGCGCAGAGCAGCAACAGTTTCTGCATACGACGCCTCGAGTTGCGCATCTTTTTCACGTAAGTCAGCGAGTTCCGCTCGTGCCGCAGCATACGAAGCACGTGCAGCGGTGTACTCACGTAAACTTCCTCCGCCTGCCTCGCGTATTGCATCAAGTTTCTTAATGCGCTCTTCCCACATTTCTACGTTTACTTTGACGGAATATTCATGTTGTTCATGAGCAAGGAATAGTGGATGAAACATCTCCATCTTTGCTTCAATTTGTTGCAAGGATGAGAAATTCTCAGCAATGGCTTGCTGAATCTCACGCCATTGTGGTGAGTTAATTCTATATAGTGGATCACCTTGCTCAACTCTATCGAACTGGTTTACAAGAAGATCTACTTTTCCATCCATCATCGTTAGATACTCTCTTTTTGCAGAAGGAAGATATTCAAATCGCCCCGGAGCTCGGAGGGTATCTTGTAACTGGCGCCGTTCGACTGTAGCAAATGTAATTCCAAGATTCGCGATAACAGCGGGTGGAATTGCTACACGATTTGACGGTATTTCTACGTGTTCTGAATCAGAAGGAGTTTCTGAATCGGTTATTTCATTGCTACATCCTTGTAGGATGAAGACTAATAGTAGGGGTAATTGGATTTTCATTGCACACCTCCAAGTGTGTCTTTTGTGGTTATTTCTCTATTAATAGGTGAAGGATTCAATTGGTATTCAGGGCCAAGAATTCGATGAACAGTAATCGCAGCATCTAACTCTGCAACTTGTAATTCAAGAAGACGTCGTTTCGCTTCGTGCTGGCGAGTGACTGTTTCAAGGAGAATGAATGTATCAACTTCCCCAAGTTCAACAATTTTTTCAATGTCACGAGTTTGCTCTTGGAGCATTGGAACTATTTCATCTTCAAAGTACGTGTGTTGTGTTTGTTTTACAAGTAAAATCGTGTTTGCGAGAGCAAGTTCGCGATATAGACGGGCGAATGTTGTCTCTGCCTCTGCACGAGCAACTTCCCGCATCGCTTGCGCATTTGCGATGCCAGCTTGGTTTCGATTCCAGATTGAGAGTGGAATGGAAAGACCAAACAGCACTCGGTGGTCATTGAATTCACTGCCGTAGCCCGAACCAATCACAATGTCTGGATATTGCTTTTTGATTTCCAGACGAAGCGTTTCCTCGGCGGTCTGATATTTGGCAAAAAGAATCGCGAGTTCAGTGTTAGCATCAATAAGCCGAGCAGTTTCATCGTCAACAGTCACCAACTCAACTGATGGGAATTCCCGAATCAATAAATTTGCTCCCTCTGGAGGCAAGCCCATTAGTTCAAGCAGTTCTATTTCTGCTTGAAGCAATGTAAGTGTTGCTTCGGTCGCTTCAACTTCATTGTTTGCAAGTTCAACTTGAAGAAGTCGATGTTCAACCCGATT
>JASMLY010000012.1 GCA_030748455.1 Phycisphaerales bacterium
GGCGTGATGTACAAAGTAAGAAACCTTGCACAAAAGGAAACAACTGTACGCCCACCAGCTCCGTTCATCACGTCATCGCTTCAAGCATCTGCGTCAACCGCCCTCGGGTTTGCTGCAAAACGAACGATGCGAGCAGCTCAAGCTTTATATGAAGGCATTCGGATCAAAGGTGAGGGACAAGTTGGATTAATTACGTACATGCGTACCGACTCCACGAATCTCTCCAATGACGCTGTTGCATCTGCTCGGAAATTTATCGAAGAATCATACGGTGCTCCGTACCTACCTGAGAAACCAAATTACTACGCATCATCAAATAAATCCGCGCAGGAAGCCCATGAAGCGATTCGGCCAACGGACGCATTTCGACATCCTGATCATTTACCCGCAAGCATGGATGAAGACCAACGCCGTTTGTATTCGTTGATTTGGGCACGTTTTGTTGCATGCCAAATGACCAGCGCAAAGTGGAATCGCACGGAAGTCTTTATGCTTCGTGATGACAAAGATACGGGTGCATTGTTCAAAACCTCAGGAAGAACACTCGCATTTGACGGTTTCTATAAAGCGAGTGGAATCCCCTCATCTGATTCCGAACAGAACTTACCCGATCTTCAAGAAAAAACTGATCTCTTCCCATTCGACATCGCTACACGACAAGTGTTTTCCTCTCCACCAGCTCGTTATAGCGAAGCTTCACTCATTAAAGAACTCGAAAAACAAGGGATTGGTAGACCATCAACGTACGCAACAATTATCGATGTCATTCAGCGCCGTAATTATGTAGAGAAAATTGACCGATCTTTTTGGCCGACTGATCTTGGAAAAGTTGTCACTGAAAAGTTGATAGAAGCCTTCCCAATTCTCATGGGCGTCGAATACACACGATCTCTCGAAGATCGGTTAGACAACGTTGCATCTGGTGCCACGGGCTGGGTCGAAATGTTGCATGATTTTTACGGACGATTTAGCGCTCGTCTAGAAACTGCATACGATGAAATGTCGCACGCAAAAGCAGAGATGGAACCTGCGCCCTACAAATGTCCTGAATGTGGAAGTAAAACCGCATATCGATTTGGCAAGAATGGAAGATTCCTCAGTTGCGCAGCGTATCCAGATTGCAAATACGCAGCACCAATAGACAGACAAGGTCGACCAACCCTCCCGGAACAAGTCGATGTCTCTTGCCCTGAAGATGGTTCTGCAATGGAAAAACGCATCGGCCGATTTGGTCCATTCTTGGCTTCAGTGAATTACCCTGACATCAAAACATGTGTCAATCTTGATAAAAAAGGCGGGATTAAATATCCAACTCCTCCACCTTTGCAAGTCGATTCTCTCATTTGTGAAAAGTGTGAAAGCCCGATGTTTTTACGACGAGGCAAAAAAGGTCCTTGGCTTGGTTGCTCAACATTTCCTAAATGCAAAGGGCGTATGGGCTGGAAAACTCTAGACGAAAAACTCCAGAACGAACTCGAAGCAGCGTTGGAATTGCACGAAATTGAACACCCACAGATTCGTATTACTCGAATGGATGGTTCTGAAATTCCAGAAGGAACACCCATTGGAGACCTTCTCCTTCCCGGTGGTGTAGCTGAACTTGAGTTGTTTGATCCATAAACAATTCTTCTCTCTTTTGGTTTGGGGCGTACAATAGAACCGTGGAACGAAACAAAACAAAACAACTGCTTGTTGGTAGTGTTAGGGTGGGTGGAAATGCGCCAATTTCAGTTCAGTCAATGACCTCTGGGTACACGCATGAGATCGATACGTGTGTCGCTGAAATCAATAAATTAGGAAGCGCTGGTGCTGACATCATTCGCGTCGCAGTTCCTCAAAAATCAGACACAGAAGCATTGCCAGAAATTTTGAATCAAACAACAGTTCCAATTGTTGCAGATGTGCACTTTCATTTCCAACGAGCAATCGAAGCCGTAGAGGCTGGTGTCCATAAAATTAGGCTAAACCCTGGAAATATCGATGATGAATCACAAGTTGCTGCTGTAATCGATGCATGCAAAGACGCGCAGATCCCAATTCGAGTTGGGGTGAACGAAGGATCTATCGTAGAACGAAGAGACAAGCAGAAACGTCAAGAAGAACTCGCCTTGCTGTTTGCAGATCGCCATGAAGGGAATCTTCTTGCAATGATGATCGCAAAACTTGAAGAGTACATTGAGCTGTTTGAGAAACGAGATTTTTACGACATTTGTCTCAGCGCAAAACTTATGGATGCACGGCTAGTGATTGACATCTATCAAGAGATTGCAAAACGATTTTCATACCCACTCCATCTCGGTGTTACACACGCTGGTCCTCGTGAGACTGGATCCATACGGTCAATCACCGCTCTTGGTTCTCTTCTCTCATCAGGCATAGGTGATACCATTCGGATTAGTTATGCGAGCGATCCTGTTTATGAAGTTGAAGACGCAGTCGAGTTACTGAATTGCTTACATTTGCGAGACCGAATCGGAGCTGAACTCATCGCTTGCCCAAGTTGCGGTCGCATCCAAGTAGACCTCTTTACCCTTGTCGAAGATGTACGTAAACAGCTAGAAGATACGATTACAATCCCAATGCGAGTTGCTGTAATGGGATGTGTCGTGAATGGACCTGGAGAAGCAGAAGGCGCTGATGTAGCAGTTTTCGCAGGAGATCGCCGAGGGATCATTTACGTGCAGGGTGAACGAGTTGCAAATGTGCATGAAGATGAGATACTCGACAGACTCCTCGAGGAATGCAGTACATTGCAAACAAAAGTGCAAAGAGGTGAAACGAAACTTGGTGACAAAGCTGTTTCAATAACACCCCCTTCAGAAGTAACCGTAGAGGGCGAACCACATTGAGTAAGAAAAGACAGTTTGGTTTTACTCTCATTGAGATACTCGTTGTACTCGTTGTAATTTCTGTACTCATCGGGTTGTTGTTTCCCGCACTTCGTGGAAGTGTTATACGTGCGAAAAAAACTTCCGAACTCAACAAGATCCGGCAAGTAGGTGCTGCATGGGCGATGTACTCCGTATCAAATCTTGATCGGTTACTCCCTGGACACCTCACAACCAGAATTCAAGAACGTTGGGATGTGGCATGGGCATATCCAGATGAATCACTCGTGCCACCAGCACCTTTTTATGAACTTGAAGACCCAAACATTGCTGGACCTTGGCCGTGGAGGATTCTTGATCGGATGAATTACAGTTGGGATCTGTTAATCGATTACAAACCGAGAACTTGGAACGACATGCAAGTTACCGATCATGCTGAAGAAATTGCAACACAACCCGCATTTGGGTACAACGGATATTACCTAGGAGGATTTTGGGAGACTGATGGGCACTTCCATACGCCACGATTAAAGTATTCCAAAGTTGTGCTTCAACATGGCCAAGTGGAAAGCGTCGTTGCGCGTGTTGCAAGCCAAATTCCTATTCCGAGTAAAATGGTCACTTTTTGCAGCAGTTTTTATGCGCAAATTGGAGAACATCGCCACCTTGAAGATGATATTGATGGATTCAACCTTGCAGTCCCTCGAATTCTGGCAGAAGTCTCACAGTGGGAGCCTCTCGATGATGGTGTAGAGGTGTTCGAAGATACAAGCCCCCCGCTTGGAAGATACAACGGGTTGCCAGCTATCTTTTTTGCTGATGGGCACGTCGACGATGTTCGAATCGATGAACTCGCAGACCAATCCATGTGGATCCCAACTGCAAAAGATATGGGAAACACCCCTGCATTCGATTTTTCACACAGTGAGTAACACCAAAGTCACTCTTTCTTTGCATCAGTTTCTTCGCTTTGGGCTTCTTGCGATTTGTACATTTGATACTTCAACATAAATCGCATGCGAGTCATATCACCTTCACTCAAAAGGGATTCACGGGGATCAACACGCATCGAAGAAAACCAACGGTCTTCAACTGGTTGGTATCCAAAAAGTGTTTCCATTCTGTGCGCTAGGTCACTCATGTGCCCCGCGCCGTAAAGGATACCAATAGATGAGACGTCTTCTGTTGCATCAATGATTGTTGCAAGATCAGTTAAAACTTCTGTGTTACGATCAACAATGATTACTTGTTGCAGTCCTTCTCCAATACCTGCGATCATTTGATCGTTGTCTGCCATTGATAACACTTCTATCATTAATAAACGAGCTGTGGCGGTTGCTCCCCCGCCAGAAAGAGCATCAAGCATTGGGACGATTTGCATTACTCCTTCGGCAAGTTTTGCTGCAAACGATTCACCACTGAGTGTTTCAAGCAATGTCGTATCTGCACCATTTTCCTCTAGCTTCACTTGCACTTCATCAATTGTTAAGTCACTGACAAACCAATGAGGTTCTTCATACGGAAGTGAATCTAGTTGAAACGCAAGTCCAAGTGTTTCAGCCATCGCAGCTTGTAGGTTCGATGGATCAGTTTCGTCTTCTACAAGTTCTAATTCTAATTCTTCTTCTGTAACTTCTTCTTCCAACTGTGCAATGGAAACGGTGCGTCTTTCTATAAGATCGCTTGCTTCATGTTGCCCACCAACTTTCCCATCTGCCCCATAACTCATACATGTCATTTCGCCTGAATCTTCGTCAACATGCAACACGATTGGATTTCCCCACGCGTCGATTGCAACATCATCAAGCCAACCCGAGAGTCGAGTATCTAGAATGGAGGCGTCGGCGATGACGTCCTCCATTGTCATAGGATAGATGTCCATTTCTTTCGCAGTAGCTGCTGCAGTGTCTGAAATAAATTTGAGTGATTTTTTTGTTGAAGCAACTCGCTCTTCGTGGGTGTCACCCATTGGAGGTCTTGACCCAGTTGGCCGTACAGATTCGTACAACACAACATCCAAACCCTCAAGTAGTGCAGCGACTTGATCATAAAACGACAAATCAGCGATATGCGCAACTCCAACGAGCCACACAGAAGGCAAACCTTCTGCCACGTATTTTCGTGATACGACTTCGAGAGACGCGATGTTTTCGCCATCGACTCGTCTTGTCCATTGCTGTTCTGGTTCTGAAGCAATGCGTTCGTCTTGGAACACAACAACTGTGCTTAATAGGCACGCGCAAATCATCATGGTGTAGTACCCTCTCTTTTTGAATCCTCTTTGGAGCACATGCCTTGCTGCGCTGCTGCGATAATCATTTCAAGCCTCCCAATTGTTTGCGATGCCCATCCCCGAAACAGCATGTATGGAAACAATGTCACAAGTGCGATCATCAAACCAAGTGCGGTCGTCAAAAGTGCGGCTGCAATTCCACCTGCAACTTCAGACGGATCAGTTAGAGTTGCTTGGTCACCAAGTAAACGAAATGATTGAATGATCCCCATCACAGTTCCTAAAATGCCAAGTAACGGGGCGGCGGTAATAATTGTTGAAAGTGCAACCATGAATCGGTCAAGCCTTGGGCGTTGCCGTTCTACTGCTTCAAGTGCGACCGCATCACTCGATCCATGTTCTAGTAAGGCATTTGCTACGCCACCAAATGGAGAGCTATCACGATGTGTGAGTTGTCGCACTTTTTGTACATCACCCGCACGCAAGGCAATATTTATAGTATTCAACCTTTTTAAACTACCTCGCCCACCCATCAGTAACCAGAACCAAATTCGTTCTAAGATCAAGGCTAAACTGATCACACTCAACACGAACAGTGGAATCATCACGATTCCACCTCGTTCAATCAATCCAGTAAGGTCGGCAATTGAGCTATCTACCATAGGTGGATTGTACATCCGTTGTTGCAAAAACTCACCCTCGGTGAGTTTTTGTACAATCTGCACGTGCAACCAACTATTGACACACCCCCTGCTGCGGTCACGCAAGCTGCAACCGCTATTGAGAGCGAGCTAACCCGTCGTATATCGCAAACGAATCTCCCACAAAATCTAAAAGATGCAGCGCTCTACGCTGTAAGCGGTGGGGGAAAACGAGTACGCCCAGCCTTAACACTCCTTTGTTGTGAAGCAGTCGGAGGTCAGGCAGAGGATGCGATCGCGTCGGCTGTTGCAGTCGAGTACATCCATTGTTTCAGCCTTGTCCACGATGATTTGCCTTGCATCGATAACGATGACCTGAGGCGTGGGCAACCTACCCTCCACATCAAAACAAATGAGGCAATGGCAGTCCTTGCAGGAGATTTACTCCTCCCTCTTGCGATGCAACAAATTTCGGATGGGTCGTACACCCCAGAACTTGAAGTCAAACTCTGTCAAACATTGTCAAAAGCAACGGTCGATATGGTTGGTGGCCAAGTGTATGACACCCTCGGTGGATTGCCTGAACGGTTGAATACCATCGAAGGGCTTGAATTGATTCACCGCAACAAAACAGGAGCCCTCATCCATGGGGCTTGTAGAATGGGTGCGTTATGCGGAAATGCAACGCAGGACCAACTCCACGCAATCGAAACCTTCGGCCATTCGATTGGGCTTATGTTTCAAATTGTCGACGATCTGATCGATTTGCAATGCACAACGGATCATGTTGGCAAGGCAACTGGCAAGGATGCTGCTGCAGGTAAAACGACATATCCGGGAGTCCTTGGGGTCGAAGAGTCAAAATCCGCTATCGATCGACTTAAAAAACAGGCAAAAACTGCAGTAGATACATTAGGCAATTCTGGAAACACATTACAAACTTTCAATGTTTGGATGGCTTGTCGCACAAGATGATCGTACAATAGAGCGTTACGATGGATTTACAGTACCTACCCACTATTGAGACCCCTGCAGACCTTCGCAAGATTCCAGTGGAAGAACTCCCGATTCTTGCAAAAGAACTGCGACACGTCATCTGCGAACAAGTCAAACAAAGTGGAGGGCACCTTGCACCCAATTTAGGGGTTGTAGAACTCACCATTGCCCTCCATTACGTATTCGATTTTTCCAATGATCGGCTTCTCTTTGATGTTGGGCACCAATGCTACACACACAAGTTACTCACAGGACGGTATCCCCTTCTCAAAAAACTCCGTCAACGTGGTGGCATGTCGGGTTTTCCAAACCCTGACGAGTCACCATATGACTTGTTTACGGTTGGACATGCAGGAACAGCGATATCCACTGGGGTTGGAATGGCACGTGGTGACACACTCAATGGTGAAGCATATTGCCCCGATCACAACCAAGATGGTCGAAGAGTCGTTGCATTTGTGGGGGATAGTTCGATCGTCAACGGCGTTGCAATGGAAGGCCTGAATAATGCAGGCACACTGAATAGGCAGTTTCTTGTCATCCTCAATGACAACGGGATGAGCATCGCAAAACCTCAAGG
>JASMLY010000013.1 GCA_030748455.1 Phycisphaerales bacterium
CAATTCCGCGCCAAACTCCATGGTTCTAGCAAGAACAATTGAGCCATCCTTTGCGACCAACACAAAGTGGGTGCACGCAAATACTGAAGAACAAACGAGTAAAACGGGCACAATTGTTAACTGAATTAATTTCTTATACATCTTGGAAACTCCTTTATGTGTTGTCATATACACTACACAGTATAATATATTATTAATATCTCGATATACTATTTCCCATGAAAACACTCCTCTTTATATTATCAACGGTCGTTTTGGCGAACCAGGCCTTTGCCACAACCACAATTGTTGATAGAGAAGCAATGCAAAGGGCGCTGGTTCTCGATATTTTGCAAGATGTTGACAACCGCTCAAATTATCAGGGCGATGTTGACTCGGCGTTGTTTACCATTAGTTTGCTGCAGCAACCAAAGACGCAAGATGCTACAAAAACAGCATTGTCAGACGAAGAGTTAGCAAAAAAACTTGCTAACCCAGTTGCCGCGATGATAAGCGTTCCGTTTCAGGGTAACTATGATCGCAAGATTGGTCCAAACAACGATGGGACTCGTTTTCAACTTAACTTTCAACCGGTAATTCCATTTGAGCTGAATGACGAGTGGAACTTGATTAGCCGGACCATTGTTCCGATTATTAAACAAAAAGACATTCTTCCTGGCTCGGGAATCCAAACAGGAGTTGGTGACATTGTTCAAAGTTTTTTCTTATCCCCAAGAAAGCCAACCGAAGATGGGTGGATACTTGGAGTTGGACCCGTCTTGTTACTTCCAACGGCTTCGAACGATTTACTTGGTACAGAAAAATGGGGCGCAGGCCCCACCTTTGTTGGTCTCAAACAAGATGGCCCATGGACTTATGGCATGCTCGCCAACCATACCTGGTCTTATGCTGGTAACAAAAATCGAGCCGACATAAACGCAACATTCATCCAACCCTTTGCAAGTTACACCACCCATGACGCTTGGACATTCGGTATCCAAACAGAAACAACGTACAGTTGGGAAACCGAAGAATGGTCGATTCCAATTGAAGGAGTTGTTTCCAAAATGACCTCAATTGGAAATCAGAAATTAAACATCTTTGGTGGCCTCAAATATTGGGTAGATAGCCCCGACAGCGGCCCACAAGGGCTTGGTTTCCGCTTTGGAATTACCCTTCTCTTCCCAAATTAATTAGAGGCTCTGCGTTGTCAGTGGCGCAAACTCTCTGCTATAATCCCGCCTCTTATGGCACAAATACGCGCGATCCGAAAACGAATGACCGCAGTGGGCACGATCACCCGCATTACAAAAACAATGCAAATGATTGCGACCGCTAAATTCACCGCGGCTCTTGCACGAGCTAAGGACACACGCCCTTACAACGACGCTGTTCGCAATCTTGTTGGCGAAGTTTCTTCCGCAGCCGGTGATTATGATTCACCGCTCTTTACATCAAACAGCGACGGAAAAAAAGAACTCCTCCTTGTGATCTCATCTGATCGTGGATTGTGTGGTGCGTATAACGGTAACGTGTTACGAGTGGCACTGAACAAACTTCGGGAAGCCAAAGCTACAAACAAAGAACTTGTTGTAGAAACCGCGGGAAAGAAAGCAGCAGCGTTCTTCAAGTTTCAAAAACACGAGCCAGCAGAAAAACATACTTTGGGCGACACTCCAAAATTCGAAGATGTTGCTCGAATTGCAGACCGATATATGGACGGGTTTGCAAAAGGCGAGTGGGATGTGGTGAGTGTTGCGTATATGCGGTTTGAATCCAACGCGAGACAGATACCGGAAATCATTCAACTACTGCCCTTGTCACAAGAGGAAAGTGAACCAGAAGGCACTTCGGCCAACTACGATTTCTCTCCATCTGCAGAAGAGATTCTTGACGATCTTCTTCCAAGAAGCGTAAAAACAACGCTTTTCCAAGCGTTTAACGATGCGGCAGTCAGCGAGCAAATCATGCGGATGGTTGCCATGAAGGCAGCAACCGAAAACGCAAACGATTTGGGCAAAGATCTACGACGTGATTACAACCGAGCGCGTCAAGCACAAATTACCACTGAACTCACCGAGATTATCTCGGGAGCAGCAGCACTCGAGTGATCGTAATGCCTCTATACACCAGAACTGGAGATGACGGAACGACTGGACTTTCTGGTGGTGGACGCACAGAAAAAGACAGCGCGAGAATGCACGCAGTTGGCGATGTTGATGAACTTAACGCAGCCCTTGGCGTAGTTGGCGACGAGAATCTTAATCCATTGCAAACATTGTTGTTTGAACTTGGCGCCGACTTGGCTAGCCCAGAAACAAACGAATCCCCACGCGTAGGGAAACCAGACATCGAACATATTGAAGAGTGGATTGATCAAGTCGAAGAAGGAAACGACCCACTCAACACATTTATTCTTCCTGGCGGTTGTGAATTTGCCGCTCGACTGCACTACGCAAGAACAGTCTGTAGGCGCGCAGAACGAAGCGTAACGACACTTCGCCGCGAAGGCGGGTGTTCACCAGAAACACTAACTTTACTCAACCGAATCAGCGACTTACTTTTTGCGATGGCGCGTTCGGTAAACAAAATGGCAGGTCTCGGTGATATACCTTGGACCCCAAACACAGACGAGGAATAAACAATGGCTATTCGAATTGGTATCAATGGTTTTGGGCGTATTGGTCGGCTTGTGTATAGAGCCGCTGCGATGTCTGGTGATTTTGAAATCGTTGCAATTAACGACCTTGTTCCTCAGGACAACCTTGGATACCTTCTTCAATATGACACAATGCACGGCACGTTTGCAAAAAAAGTAACGGTCACTGATGACGGCTTTGATGTCGATGGCATGCAAACCAAATGTTTAAGCGAACGTGATCCTTCGGCGCTTCCTTGGGGCGATTTGGGTGTTGATTATGTTTTGGAATCAACTGGATTTTTCACCGATTACACAGGAGCGCACAAGCACATAGAAGCAGGCGCAAAACGTGTATTGGTTTCTGCCCCAACAAAAACCCCTGACGAAGTTCCTACCTTTGTATACAAGGTAAACCACAATGAATACGACCCGGCGAATCACAAGGTACTTTCAAACGCTTCGTGTACCACAAACTGTCTTGCCCCAATTGCAAAAGTCGTTGACGATTCGTTTGGTCTTGAAGAGGGGTTGATGACCACCATTCATGCGGCAACTGCTACGCAGCCAACCCAAGATGGTCCAACCAAAAAGGATTTTCGTGGTGGCCGAAATGCGTATATGAACATCATCCCAGCAAGTACTGGTGCCGCAAAAGCGGTTGGTCTTTGTTTGCCACACTTACAGGGGAAACTCACCGGCATGTCAATGCGTGTTCCAACAGCCGACGTTTCAGTTGTCGATTTGACCGTTCGAACAAAGAACGCGACATCGTACGAGGATATTTGCGCAGCGATGAGCACCGCATCAGAAGGTGCAATGTCTGGCGTACTTGGCTATACCGAAGAGCCACTCGTAAGTTCCGACTTTGTTGGCGATCCACGAAGTAGTATCTTTGATGCGAATGCGGGCATCGGATTGAGCGACACCTTCTTCAAAGTAGTAAGTTGGTACGACAACGAAGCGGGCTATTCCAACCGTTGCGTTGACATGATGAAAATGATGTCTTCGAACGACTAAGCGTCAGTGACTATCACCAACTTACGCTAACTCGGGGAAGGTTGTCTTCACCGTGTTGACTAAGTCAGCAACGTGCGATGCGGATTCGTCCATCATTGCTTGTTCACTTTCATCAAGTTCGATTTGCACAACGCGTTCAACACCGTTCTTTCCAAGAACGCACGGCACACCGACAAACAGACCGTCGATGCCAAACTCGCCATCGCAATACGCAGCACAAGGCAAAATTCGTTTCTTGTCTTTGATAATTGCTTCGGCCATCTGGACGCTACCACTTGCAGGAGCGTAATACGCACTTGTGCCCATCATTTTGACTATTTCACCACCACCAACTTTTGCCCGGTCAACGCACGCAGTAATAGTTTCTTCAGGAAGTAACTGCGAAACGGGAATACCGTGGACAGATGTGTACCTTGGAAGCGGAACCATGTCATCGCCGTGACCACCAAGCAGCAGTGCTTGAATGTCTTCAACCGAAACATCAAGTTCCATTGCAAGGAATGCTCTAAAGCGCGCAACATCTAAACATCCCGCTTGTCCAACAATTCGGTTGGTTGGAAAACCAGAGGCCTTCCACGCGGTGTACACCATTGCGTCAAGTGGGTTTGAAACAATAATCATGACCGCGTCTGGCGCTGCCTGCGCAACTTGTTCAGAAACAGACTTCACGATTTTTACATTTGTTGCAATGAGATCGTCGCGGCTCATGCCCGGTTTTCTTGGAATACCCGCAGTAACAATCACGACATCACTGCCTTCAACATCTTTGTAGTCGCATGTTCCTGTGATGTTTGCATCGAAGCGTTCCATTGGACTTGCGCAAAAAAGATCAAGCGCCTTGCCCTGTGCAACCCCGACTGCATCTGGAATATCAACTAGAACAACGTCGCCAAGTTCTTTGGCGGCAGCCCAAACGGCGCATGATGCACCTACGTTTCCTGCTCCAATAACACTAATTTTTGCTCGTCGCATATTTGTTAAACCTTTATTGGTTGATGTGGTGTGAAATCACGCATTCTACACGACCTACAATTGTTCCGCAGTACGGTATTCTGCCACAATGATAAAACAAGTACTTATTAGCGGCATACTTGGTGGGACCAAGAAACGACGCGCGTGATAGTTTATTTGTGCTTGCAGCTCGTTTCTTTGACGAAAAATGAAATCAAGAATGAAACACAAAGGCAGATTGTTAACGGCAGAAAAGCCGTGTGGATTTCATCGGAGGTGTAGGGCGTAATACTATTTGTCGCACCGTGTTGTGAATCAAGCAGTAATCCAATCACGGGACCAAAACCAGCACCGCCCCCAATCAATAATGTGTTCACAAACCCAAGCGTGATACCTTCGCCGCCCTTTGGGCTTAAGTCGTTCCCAAGCGCGTATGCAACAACATTTCCGCACGCAAAAAATCCCATCCCAAACAAACAGATTCTTGCAAGAACAACCGAGTCACCAATTCCATACACAAGAAAAAAATACGAAACAACAACGCCCCCACCACCAGCTATCTTCGGTTTTTTCCTGCGATTTATTTTTCCAGAGAACCATCAAAATAAAAAACTGCCCGTAATTGCGCCAACAAAAACAAACGACGCACAACTTGCCGCTTCAACCGAAGTTACTCCGAGCGAACTTTCTAAAAATACAGAACCCCAAGCCGCGCCAAATGTCATAAATGTCGTTGCAATAGTAGCGGCATAAACACCACACACCCATATTTGTTTTGAGCGAACGATTGCAGAAAGATGTTTTAAGACATCACTTAGCCCAACAGGCGGCGATCCGCTTGGGTCTCTGTTTTCACCACTGGGGTGGTCCTTCACTAAAAACAAAATCCCGAGTGAAACAGCAAATCCAAACATTCCAATAAACGCAACCGTATCTTTCCATCCCAAATGTTCTGGCGTGGCCGCCCAAGAGAGAAAATTGTCAGCGCTAATTGCCCCAAGCATACCAGCCATGTTGGTTAGCCCTACAAGCAACGAAAATCTGTTGCTAGGAAACCAGTTAGAGGCAATCATGAGAACAGAAACAAAGGAAAAACAAGCGCCTAGTCCAATCATAGAGCGCGCGAGAAGCGCGGTTGTTACCGAGTCTGCTTGAGAAAAGAGTAGACACCCAACAGACGCAACAAACGAAGCAATTGCGAGTGGTCGTTTTGGACCGAAGCGATCGCCCAAGATTCCCACGGGAATTTGCATGACTGCGTAGATATAAAAGTAACTCGCCGCAATTAAACCAAACTGGAACGCACTTGTTCCAAATGATTCCATAAGTTCTGGGTGCATCGCACCCGGCACAACTTGGTTTGTGTAGTCAAAGAGAAAATATAGGGTGCAAATTCCCCATATAACCCACGGCATTTTGCCAAGGGGCAACTTTGTTGTGCGTACCGCGTCAGACATAGTCACAGCATGATAGTAGAAGGAAAATAAACTAACCGGAGGTGCGTTTGCTTTGGGGTACAGGCAAAAAAACCCCAGACAAGTATTCGTCTGGGGTCTTTAGATATGGGCCAGAGTGGACTCGAACCACCGACCTCACCCTTATCAGGGGTGCGCTCTAGCCAGCTGAGCTACTAGCCCCCACAATGTTCCACAAAGAAACACGGTCGCAACTTGCGTTGCGACCGAGGATTATATCAAATTCGCCTCATGGGTGGTTGTTGTGTTATTCGCAAGGACCCCACGCACCAACAATCTCTAGAAGATCGGTCACATCAACAATACCATCGTCGTTGATGTCAGCACCACAACCCGAGCAAGACCCCCAAGCATCGATTGCTTCAAGAACATCAGCGACATCAACGGAACCATCACCGTTGACGTCAGCAGGACAATTGTTTGGGTCACAACCGCCATCATCACAAACAGTGCCATCACCGAGCCACGTGCCACCGCCATTATTGCAATTGCTTTCATAGATGTTTACACAGGTTCCGCTTGTTCCAATACAACACGCACCTGTTGAAGGTTGTGGGATAATTTTAAAGACCTCACCACCAAGATCACAAATATAAATTTCACCATTGGCATCACAACCAAAACCAGATATAGAACCGATTGTTCCAGCATCTGGGGTTAGTTCACTTGTGCGGTCTTGATAATCGATGACATTCGTGCCGTCATATCGAAACGACCAAATTTTGTTGTAGCAATAATCTCCAAAGAAGTATGTACCATCTAAACTCGGAATCGCGGACCCACGGTACACTTCCCCGCCAGTTATGGAACAACCATAGGAGTGCGAGTATTCCCAGATTGGAAAGACCATCGTGCTTTGAGCATCACACCCACCTGTGTTGTAGGCATGGTTACCCTCGTAACAACGCCAACCATAATTTTCTCCACCACTGCTTGAAGCTGGCTGGAAGGTGACCTCTTCATATTCGTATTGGCCAACGTCGGCCATCCACAAGTCGCCCGTTTCGCTGTCAAACGCACAACGCCAAGGGTTACGAAGACCATATGCCCAAATTTCATCGTCGCCCGTAACACCAACAAATGGGTTGCTTGCTGGTATGGCGTATGGAGAACCACCATCAACGTCAATTCTCAGCATTTTGCCAAGCAATTGATTCGTAATATCTTGTGATCGATTGCCAGGATCACCACCACTTCCGCCATCCCCTGTTCCAATATAGAGATATCCGTCTAAGCCAAAACCTAACCACCCACCATTATGGTTGGTGTAGGGTTGGTCAATCGTGAGGATGGTGTACCCACTTCCAGAGTCTGCGATGTCTGGGTCTGCGGAGACAGAATATCGCTTGATGTAGGTGTCTCCATTGCTTGCCGTGTAGTTCACATAGAAGTACCCATTGTTTTCATAATTGGGGTGAAACGCTAGTCCAAGTAGACCTTGCTCTGAACTTGTACTCACACTCAAACTCAGAAAAGGGGTTGCGTTTAGAGTCCCACTATCAAGATTGAAAATTCGAATGCGACCCGTAGAACCCGAGCGTTGTTCAACAATAAAAATACGGCTTGTGTCATTTGGTGCAGCAACAACTTGAACTGGTCGAGCAAGTCCAGTGATCAATCTCGTTGTGGTGATTGCGGCAGAAGCTACAGAACGAACAGGGTCCTGACCAGTATGTGAGAGCACAGGATCTTGCCCCGTATGCCATGATGGTTGCCCACCTTTTGGCAGTTCTGGCTTGAACGCCATTCCCCCGCCAATAATTGACAAAGTAGCGAGGCCTGCTGTGAGTATGATTCGTGCGAACATAGTTCTCTCCTAATAAGACTACGGGGATCAAAAGTTGGTGTGCTGAGATTACACACCGTCGGCAATCGACCACTCTTATTCGTACAACAAGGGAAAGAGGTTGCAAAAACAGTCCGATAAGGCACTTGCGTACTCTGAGGTCGATGTTTCAGGGTACCCCCCAACTTACCCCAAAGCAAGCGTGAAATAGTGATTTACAGCCCTTTTTCTACCGCTCGTCCGCTATCAGTCCAACCAGTGAGCCCGCCTTTGAGGGTTCGGACATCTTTGAACCCTTTTTTGATCAACTCCTTACTCATGGCTATGGCAACGGCGTCGTTCCAAGTTTCACCAGAAACGATGATGATTCCGGCCTCGTCAAGTTTCCAAGCATCAAAAAAGAGGGTTTCTAGGGGTACATTCATCGATCCAGGAATATGACCCTGGCTATATCTAAACGGAACCCTTGCATCAACCAAAATGGTTGGACTTTCTGTTCCAAATAGAGAAGTGTCCCCCTTTTGCATCAACGATTCCGCCTCATCATTGTTGACGTACACCAAATTTTTATCGCTGATTCCTGTAGAACACCCCAAAAACAGGGTTCCTACAAGGGAGATCGTTACAAGAAATACAAGGCGTGCCATGGATGGAGAGAATACACAACTCTTGCGTTCGTTGTAGGGTATAGATTGAAGGAGTTTTACTGATGATTGCAGTTTTTTTTGCGACAATTTGTGCCGCCTCAATTGCCCCTCCCCCATTGTTTGGTGAGGATGTAGATGCCAATGGAACAAAGGGGCACGCAACAACAGACGTAACGAGCGACGTTGCATGGATCGGGCCTGCCCAAGAATTTCACATCATTGTCGCAATTACTCCAGATGTCGGCTGGCATACCTATTGGGAAAACCCTGGAGATAGCGGCGCACCAACTGAGATAGAGATCGAAGCACCTGAAGGGTACGTTGTTGGAGAGCCAATTTTCCCCCGCCCCGAAATATTTCGAACACAAGAAGAAACAACGTATGGGTATGGAAAACAAGCCGCGATTTTTGTTCCGGTTAAAGCGCCAAGTTCAACACTTGATGGGCAGGCGGAATTCAAGGTCACAACCTCCTGGCTTGCGTGTAAAAAACGATGCGTGCAGGGAGAAAGTGAAACCAACTTCGTCCTTTCTGTTCGCACGTTCGAGGAGGGTCCATTGCGAAAAAGTACATCGCTCCCCCGATGGCAATCAGCGCTACCAAAATCTCTAGAAGAACTAGAAAATGGAAGCGCACAAATACGCGGCACGATGCTAAAAATCACTGGGACGAGCGACGAAGCGTATGTAAGTTTTATCGGGATAGAAAAACCGGGTGTTCGGTTTTTGGGATTCCCAACTGTTACAAAACAAAACACCTTGTTCACACTTTCTACCCCAATCAGTTTAGACGCACTGAATGCGAATGACGCCCCCTTTGAGGTGTCTGGTCTTTTGGTCATCGGGCGTGCTCAATCTGACCCATCTTTTAAAGTTACACTATTCGTTGACAATGAACACAAGCCATATTTTGGCAGAGGAGACCACAAATGAAAAACACAATCATGCACTCACTGTTGGCAGCGTCGTTTCTGACCACCATGGTTCTAGCACAACCCGCCGGGATGGGCGGACCACCCAAAAAGCAAGAGGACAAAAAAGAGGTGCTCGCTGAAATTGGGAAACCCGCCCCCGCGTTCACCTTAGAAGATCAGTGGGGAACCACACACACGCTTGACGAATACGAAGGAAAAATTGTTGTTCTTGAATGGTTTAGCGAACGGTGTCCATATTGCAAACGAACGTGGGGCTCGGGCTTGATGCAGAAGGTCATAGAGGATCTTGGGAAAATGGATTCCGAAGTGGTGTATCTTGCGGTGAATTCAACTGGCAACCGTCCAAAGGAAGAAGTTATAGAAGGTGGAAAAGAATTTTTAGAAGAACTAAAAGTAGGCACACCGATTTTGTCAGATTACGATGGAGCAGTGGGCCATTCATACGGGGCAAAAACCACACCCCATATGTTTGTGATCGATACAGAGGGTGTACTTGCATACCACGGTGCGCTAAGTAGTGATCCACGAGGTAAAGAAGGCGCGGATGCAAAAACCCACGTTGTTCGGGCAGTTACACAACTCGAAGCTGGAGAGGAAGTCAAACCGAACTACGTAAAACCTTGGGGGTGTGGTGTGAAGTACGGCAAGGGCGGCGGAGGTACGGCAAAAGAAAAACGTAGGCCAAGGCGCGGTCCCGGCGCAATGGGTATGCCATAACACAGCATTCCCTTTAGAAAAACGAAATGGGGGGTGCGTGTGTTTACTGTAGATTCACAGGCATGACGACGTACGTGAAGTTGTTTCCACTCTTGATCAGCCCAGGTTTGGACGACTGTTTTAATTCCATCAAAATTTCATCTTCGCTGATAACTTTGAGTGCGTCGATAATGTAAACGGGATTAAAACCGATCTCTAACTTTTCGCCAGAGAACCCACTTGTTGGAACTTCCACTTCAGCTTCTCCAGTTTCTGGAGCCCGACTGGTGATAGTGAGTTTGTCACCATCGAATACGAGGCGAACCCCCCGTGATTCTTCATTTGTCATGAGATGCGCGCGTCGTACAGCTCTTGTGAGTACATCGGTGCCAATCGTCACCTTTTGATCAAGGTCTTTTGGAATAACATCTTCAAATGGTGGAAACGTACCTTCAACCAAGTTGCTTGAAAGAGTCGAGGTCGAATTCGCCCCGCCATCGACGTGGAATATGACTCGTCCGTTGTCTATTTTGACCGAAACTACACCATCGTCTTGCAATAACCTGCGAAGCAAGACCATGGCTTTTGTAGGAACAATACACTGTTGGTTTTCTGTATCACCATCACACGTGCCGACACAGAGCGCTAAGCGGTGACCGTTTGTCGCAACAAGCCGCAACGTATTCCCTGTTCGATCGATAAGAACGCCATTGATGGCATATCGGCTGTGATCAGACGCGGCAGCGAACACTGTTTTTTCCATTAACCCTCGGAATTGGTTTGAGTCTATTGTGAAATCAGGTTCTTCATTCTCGAACGTGGGTGTTTCCGGAGCTTCTGAAACAGGAAACCCAAACACCTTGAACCTTGAATCAGAAGATCGAACGAGAAGTGACTCACTGTCACTTGCGATCGTAATCGTGGCGTCATTACAACTTCGAGCGATTTGAGAAAACTTGTCAGCAGGGACAAGCGTATCCCCTTCATTCTGAAGGTCCACACGATCAAGTGTAAGTGAAAGAGAAACTTCTGCATCTGTCGCTGCTAGTTTCAAACGACCATCTTGTCCACTAATACGAACGCATTGCAACGCTGGGGTAGGGGTTCGCGTTGCTACCACACCAGTGATGAGGGACATTGCTTCGACCAATGGGTCACGTTCACATACAGCTTTTAGGTTTGTTGCTTGTTTTACAGTCATTTCTCAAATTCCTTCGCGACTTCACACTACACCAAAGGTGTTTCTAAAGGCAACACATCTAGTGAAGCGTCACCACATTGGTGAGTGTACCAAGAGATGACCCTTTCCTACTGAACATTCACCTTTTTTCACATTTTCCCATTGATGAACAGGGCACTCCATGGGATACTGCAGCCTCAATTGCAGAGGTGGTTTTTGCAGGAAATTACGCTCCCAAGTCCTCAGCAACACGTTTTGACAGATCTAAAATACAGGTCGTAGGCACTACCCCCAAGGAAGGAAATAGCCACCATGTCATTTGAAGCAGCAATTCATGCAAGAGCCATCAAACTCGGCGGCATGTCTCTAGAAATGTGCGCAGAATCAGGCAGTGGCCATCCAACTTCTGCTCTCAGTATTGGACACCTCGTTTCTGTTTTGATGTACCGCACGATGCGGTGGCTCCCAAACGACCCCTCAAACCCCACCTCTGACAGACTTGTTCTCTCAGAAGGCCACGCTGTGCCCGCTGTTTATGCGGCGCTTGCAGATATTGGTGCGACAGTTGAGTGGAACGGTGAGCCAGTGCAACTCACACCTGAACACCTTAAGACGTTGCGGGTTGATGACTCACCTCTTGATGGGCACCCAAACCCAGAGGAAGGAGTTCGATTTTTTGATGCAGCGACAGGATCGCTAGGGCAGGGTCTTTCTGTTGCAGCCGGCGTGGCTTTGGCGGCAAGGGCGGATGAAACTGGTCGTACTGTGTATTGCATTATTGGTGACGGTGAATCACGTGAGGGGCAAATCACAGAAGCACTTGATTTCATCATGGACGAATCTCTTACAAATGTACTTCCAATTTTTAATTGCAATCAATATGGTCAGGCTGGGGAAGTGAGCGAACAACAGTCACCCGAGCGATTGGCCGCAAAACTTGAGGCATTTGGTTTTGAAGTTGCCCGAATCGACGGGCACAGTCCCAACGCGATCAAAGAAGTGGTAGATCGATTTAACACAAGTGGACGTACCCAACCAATGGCGGTTGTTGCCAAGACAGTAAAAGGCTGGGGAGTTCCAATGTTGCAAGGAGGTAACTGGCACGGCAAACCTGTTTCAGGCAGTGAACTGGAAAACGCCCTCGCAGAACTCAGGCAAACAGGACTCAAGCTCACATCTTCATTAGCAACAAACACCATTGCAATTCCTACACCACCAGAAAACACTGGTGCGACGACTGAACCCTCTGCACCAATGACGTTCAGAGAAGCGATGGCTCGGTGGGACATGACGTCTGTTTTACAATCTGGAAAAATGGCCACACGCCGTGCGTACGGTATCGCTCTTCGAGCGCTTGGTTACACAAACAAGGATGTGTGGGCCGTTGATGCAGATGTGAGCAATTCAACGTTTAGTAACGTGTTTGGGAACGACGCATCCTTGAGCGATCGGTTTGTCGAGTGCAAAATTGCTGAACAAAACATGTACTCTGTCGGCGCTGGTTTGAGTGCTGCTGGGAAAATTCCGTTTTGCTCAACATTTTCTAAATTCATTACTCGGGGGTACGATCAAATAGAAATGGCGATCAACTCGGGTGCTAACATTAAAATTGTTGGCTCTCACAGCGGCATTTCTCTTGCGGCTGATGGACCAAGTCAAATGTCCTTGCCAGACGTTGCGTGGTTTAGAAGTTTTGGAACAATGAAGGATCACCACGGACAACCTGGCTGTTATGTTCTCCAGCCATCAGACGCTTGGGGAGCATACGCATTGACACAAAAAATGGCTGAGCATCAAGGGTGCTGCTACCTTCGAACATTCCGACCAGACGTTGAAATGATTTATAATCAAAACACAGAATTTGAACTCGGCGGAATGGAAGTGTTGACTGAAGGTCGAGACCTCCTTGTTGTTTCTGCGGGGTACATGGTGCATGAATGTAACAAGGCGTTAGACGAACTTGATCGAATAGGTGTTGATGCGACACTTCTCGACCTCTATAGTCTGCCGTTTGATGAAGAGCGGCTTCTCGATTTAGTCAATGAAAACAACGGGAACGTCTTGGTTGTGGAAGATAATTATGGCGCTGGTCTTGGGTCGGCTGTTTCTGATGCATGCGCAACGTCTGGTGATGCGTTCACTGTAAAGCAAATGTTTGTAAAGCGAATTCCAAAATCAGCAAGAACACCAGAATCAATTTTAAAAATGTGTGGCTTGCACTACACAGATATTACAAACACAGCAGCATCGTTACTTGGAGTGCACGCAACACATTAAGGATCAACAATGGAAAGTCAACAATTACAAAAACTGCTTAACGAACAAATCACTAATGAACTAGGCGCAGAAATGCAATACTTGGCGATGTCGTGTTGGTTCGAAAAAGAAAACCTTCACGGTATTGCCAACTGGTTTAAAAACCAAGCGAGCGAAGAACATGGACACGCAATGAAAATTGTTTCAATGATGAACGAATGGGACTTGCCCATAGTTCTAAAGAGTCCCCCCAACCCTACGACTGATTTTGATTCCGCAGAAACAATCTTTGGCGCCGCGCTTCAACACGAACAAAAGGTGACGAGCCAAATTAAAGACATCTTTGCACTCGCTAGAGAAGAGTCTGCTTGGCACGTTGAGGTTGGTTTTCAGTGGTTCATCACCGAACAGGTAGAAGAAGAGGTTACCGCCCGAGACAATTTGGCAAAAATCAAAATGGTTGGAAATGATCTGGCGGCCCTACTTGAGTTTGACCGACATCTCACAACATAATCTTGTTTGGTTCACACTTGTCGATTGCTGGGGGATTGCACCACGCCCTTGTTGGGGCAAAGAGCCAAGGCATGGACTGCGTGCAAATATTTACGAAGAACCAGCGGCGGTGGAAGGTACAACCGCTTCTTGAAGAAGCTATTCAACAGTGGTTCTCTTGTTTGAAAGACAATGGTTGGGAAAACACGAATCGGGTTGTCAGCCACAACAGTTATCTTGTGAATCTTGCTTCACCCAATTTGGAGTCTCGTAAAAAATCAATAGAACTTCAACGAGAAGAGATAGAGCGGTGCGAACAACTTGGTATCCCTTCGCTTGTTTCTCACCCTGGGGCGAGGCTTGGAACGCCAAGAAAAACAACCGAAAAAAACAAACTGGGCGAGCCCCCAACAAAAGAGGAGTTGGAAGGACTCAAACGTATTGCACAATCGATTGATCAGTTGCACAAGGAGTTGCCGCGATACAACACAAAGATTTGCCTTGAAACAACCGTTGGTTCGGGTACAAATCTTGGATACGATTTTCAACACCTCTCTATCATTCGAAATGAGGTGAAGGACCCCGAGCGAATCGCATTTTGTTTTGATACCTGTCATGTGGTTGCTGCTGGGTATGGAATGCAAACAAACGCAACAGCGGAATCTGTTCTCCAAGAATTCGATGCGGTTGTCGGGCTTCAACACATCAACGTGTTTCACTTTAATGACTCGGCCAAGGCGGTTGGTTCAAGGAAAGATCGCCACTCGCATATAGGCGAAGGGGCGTGTGGTCGCTCCTGTTTTCGATCGATTGTGAAGCGAACGCAGTTTGACGATATCCCCAAAATACTCGAAACCTCGAAAGAAGCGAACAAAAAGGGTGTGTGTATGGATTTGGTGAACATCAAAAAACTGCGATCTATGCAGACAAGAACAAGAAAGCGACGATAAAACCCGTTTCTAGGTACCCTACCCACCCCTATGCACTCTTTCTCCATGCTCAAGGTTTGTTCTCTGTTTTTTGCAACCCCAATACTGCTTGTTGGTTGTCACGCAATTGCTCCACAAACTGAACGTGATCCAAGTGTTGCCACAGTAGAAATGACTGTTCCCCAAGAGGTCACAGTGACAGCAGCAGAAATTGCTCTCGAACATGGAGATTACGAAGAAGCGATGCGTCTGTTTCGCGAGGTGCTTGACGATAACCCCGTCGCGACCGAGGCGTTCGTCGGGATGGGCGACATTTACTTAGCGAAAAAAGAGTGGAGTCAAGCGGAACCAGTTTTTGCTCGCGCGGCGAAACTAGATCCACGAAATTTTGAAGCACAATATGGACACGGTGTTTCGTTGCAGATGATGAAACGATTTGTTGAGGCAATTCGGGCATATCACAGAGCACTCACCATAAACCCAGAAGATGTTGGTGCGAATCTCAATATTGCCACGACGTACTTACAAATGGGTCGACCTAAAAGCGCTGTGGTTTTTGCAGAGCGGGCGGTCGAAGTGTGTGGAGAAGAAGCCCCTGCTCATATCACACTTGCAGCAACGTACCAATTGCTCGGCCAATTAGACGACGCGCTAGCCGAATACATTACCGCAGCAGAGTTGATGAATGAACCATCACCACAGTTGATGCGAAACATCATTTATTTGTTAACGCAAGAAAAGCGATATCGAGAGGTTGTGAACACAACAGAACAACTTGTTCGCGTTGACCCGTCAACAGATTCCTACGAACAACTTGGTTGGGCCCAGTTTCGTCTTGGCGATTACAACGCATCGAAAGCAGCGTACAGTACAGCCGTGGAGTTTGACGAAGAAAATTGGCGTGCGATGAATGGCATTGGTGTTAATTCGCTGAACAGTTGGCTGTTAAGCGACAAAAAAAATCACGATGCCTATATAAATGCCAGAACCGCATTTAGAAATTCTTTGGAATTAAACCCCGACCAACCAAAAGTAATCACAATCGTTTTGCGGTATGGTTTATAACATGCCAGACGCAAGCCTTTTAGAGACATTCGATTCACCAACCACCACCCCCTTCTTGATCGAGCATGTAAACGAGGAGTTCACCTCTGTTTGCCCAGTGACGGGTCATCCTGATTTCGGCACCATAACGCTTCGATATGAACCAAACAAATTGTGTGTAGAACTCAAAAGTTTGAAGTTGTATTACCAATCTTTTCGTAACGAAGGTATTTATTACGAGGCTGTTACAAACCAAATACGCGACGACCTTACCGCTTGTACAAAACCCAATTGGTTACAAATCATTACGTCTTGGAAGGGACGCGGTGGAATTCGCAGCACGATTACTGCGGTACACGGCGAAGTACCCACGAGTTCATGACTCTTTGCTCCCACCGCAAAACCATGAAGATTCTTTTTGCTACATCAAACTCGCACAAACTTGATGAGGTTCGGGCAATTCTTGGTGAGGGCGGCATTGAGGTTGTTGGACTATGCGGTGCCCAACTACAGATTGAGGAGCCTGTTGAAGACGCCAAGACGTTTGCGGGTAACGCAAGGATCAAAGCGAAGGCATATGCAAAGGCAACGGGAACAATGTGTATGGCGGATGATTCTGGCCTCGTTGTAGACGCACTTGATGGAGAACCTGGGGTGTATTCAGCAAGGTACGCTGGGATTGGAAACACGCGGGAAGAGCGTGATGCCGCGAACAACAAACTATTACTCAAAAAACTAAAGGGAATAGATGCGTCATTTCCCGCAGCAAGATTTGTCTGTTCACTTTGTGTTTCAGATCCAAACGGTGACATTGTTGCAGAAGCAGAAGGCACTTTTGATGGAGTGATTACTTCTGAACCAAGGGGAAGCAATGGTTTTGGGTACGACCCACTTCTATACCTACCAGATGTAGAACTGACAAGCGCGGAACTTTCGACAAAGGCGAAAAACGCGCGATCTCACCGCCACGCCGCTTTGCAAAAAATTATCCCGATGATCGTACGGTAAGAACAGCAACTTCTGCTGGGCAGTTAATGCGAAGTGGAAACCAAGCGCCGACTCCGACTGTTACGAACAGCCTACTTTTATCCATTTCGTATAGACCGTTTGAATGTTTGTGCGCAACCGCTAGATTAGAGCCCGGTTTATCGCGTAGGGCAAGTTGCCCACCGTGCGTGTGACCGGAAAGTGTTAAAGCAACTCGTTGTTTTGCTGCTGCCCGAAAAGCTTTTGGATTGTGAGACAAAAGAAGATGTGTTTCCTCATTGCACACTCGCGTAACTTTTGAACTGCATTTCTTTTGTGATTTTGCCCAGTCAATTCCAGCAACATGCAACCGTTCCCCGTTGTGAATAATCGTGCACGTCGCATCCCTCAGCAGTGAAATACCAACATCTAACGCCATTCTGCTTACAGTTGATGCGCAATCAAGCTCATCATGATTTCCGAGTACGAGTGTCGTACCAAGAGGAGCGCCTATGTTTGCCATTGCTTCAAAGAGTGGCATCGCCCCAGTTGCGTGTAGGTCAACAATGTCACCAGTACATGCCACAAGGTCGGGTTCTTCGTCTTGCAACATTTGCACTGCTGCGAGCGCTCGTTCCATTGGCATTAAATCGCCAAGATGAAAGTCACTGATGTGTCCAATGCGAAGCCCGTCAAATGCTTTGGGCCACAGCGGCGCAAAAATTTCTGTGTGCGTAACCGCCACTCGTTGATCAAAATGTTTTCGAAACAACCTCCCTTTACTCAACTTGTTTGGTCCACTCGTAAAGAGCATGTGCCGCATTTTTGCTCTGCGATATTTGTTCGATGGTTTGTCCGATGCTCTCATGAGTATGTTTGTACGATTTTGAGTTTCTTGAGGTTCTGCCTAAAACCTCCATTGAACTCCTACATAGATTCCCTGTAATCCGGCATCAAAAACGTAGTTCCCATCTTCTGCGTTCATTTCTCTGAGCCTATATCCAAAGTATCCAGAAACACCGTCGGTAAACTCAAGCGAAACGCCTGCTTTGACCGCCCACAAAGACCCGCCGTCGTTTCCCACGAGCGCTCCTGCCGTACACTCGGCACCAATAGAGAGTGAATCAATCCACTGTATTTGTTCACGCGTATCCCACCCAAGATCAAACCGTAGTCCACCATACAACGCAAGCCAAGAGTGGTCTTGGTGTACCGAAAGTGCGGATGTGTCATTTTGAATATCAAAACTTGTTCCATACCACTGGGCACCAACGATTGGAGAAAATGTAAGCATGGTGTCGCCCCCCCTTGGATATGGGCGCCAATAATCCCACGACACTTCGGCTGCAACAGTTCGCATCGAAGTGTCTGCGCTCCACAGGTCTCCACTATTAAAAACGACACCGCCAAAAGTTTCACTACCAGAAAAAACTCCAGTACCACTCGTTGAAAAATCGAACGCGGTAAGCGAAAACGTAAGATGTTCGATCGGGCGTAGTTCAAACTCTATGAGAGCCACGTTTTCTCGAGTTCGCAAATCAATCGTTGTTTCGAGATCGATTACACCGCCATCGGTAATCGTCCCGCCGAGTCTAGGGAACCACGCGCCGCCCCGTACTGTTGCGGCATCTATATCAAGATTTGTTCCCTGAAAAGCAAGTACGATGGTTAAAAGTGTTGGCGTCATGTGGTTACAAGACCTCGCAGGTGAACTTGCCCAGTTCCTTTTGTGACTTCACCTAGATGAACAGGGTCTTCACCAGATTCTTTCAGGTGCGTGGTTATGGAATCAGCAAACGAAGGTCGTACTGCAAGGACATACCCAATCCCCATGTTGAAGACGCGGTACATCTCTTCAGTCGAAATAGATCCATGTTTTTGTAAAAAGTTAAAAATAGCAGGCGTTTCCCATCGATCAAGATGTACGGTTGCATCAACCGTGTCATTGAGACATCTACAAATATTTCCTCCAAGCCCACCACCAGTGATGTGTGCCATACCAGAGACAACCTTTTTCACCTTGTATTGTCCGAGAAGTTTAACGATCTGGCGAACGTAAATTCTTGTAGGCTCGAGTAACACCTCTCCAAGTGTTTTTTCATCATCAAGTTCTTTATACGTAGCGCAAAGGTCTACATCAGCAATCGCTGCGCGGGCAAGCGTAAAGCCGTTGGAGTGTACACCACTTGATCGCAACCCAATCAATATGTCCCCGGGCTCCACCCTACTTGGGTCGATCGCCCTGTCAAGCTCAACAACCCCGACAGAGAATCCCGCGATATCAAAATCACCTTCTTGGTAGATATCTGGCATTTCGGCACATTCGCCACCAATGAGCGCACAATTCGAAATTTCACATCCCTTTGCGACTCCCGAAACGATCTGCGCGGTTGTTTCAGGGTCCTGTGTATGAAGTCCGAGGTAATCGAGAAAAATGAGTGGTTCTGCCCCTTGCACAATCATGTCGTTGACATTCATCGCAACACAGTCGATGCCAACGGTGTCATAGATGTTCAGTTCGCAAGCGAGTTTAACTTTGGTGCCGACCCCATCGGTGCATGCAACGAGAACTGGGTCGCGGTAGTTCCGCTTAAACAACCGCTCGTTGAAATCAAGACGAAACATGCCAGCAAACCCGCCATGTTCCCCAAGAACGCGGGGTCCGTGGGTTCGTCGCATCATGGTTTGGATGAGGCCAACGAGCCGATCGCCTGCTTCAATATCTACGCCAGTGTCTGCGTATGTCAAAGGTTTTTTTGTGCTTGATGCCATAGGGTAAAGTGTAGTCATTACTGGCACTTCGCGGTATCCTATGTGGTCACATTTGGAGTAAAGCATGTCAATTTTAATTAATGGTGATACAACTGTAATCTGTCAAGGAATCACAGGATCCGCTGGCGCATTCCATACAAAGGGCTGTCTAGACTATGGAACAAAAATGGTTGGCGGTGTTACCCCCGGCAAGGGCGGTCAAACAGACGTCAATGGACTCCCGATCTTTGACACAGTTGCCCAGGCGGTCAAAGAAACCAACGCAAAGGCGACGATGATCTTTGTTCCTCCACCATTTGCCGCAGATTCAATCATGGAAGCAGCTGATGCGGGTGTTGAGGTCATTTGTGCAATCACCGAGGGAATTCCTACTGCAGACATGATGCGTGTAAAAGAGTTTTTGAAGGGGTACAGGGAATCTGTCCTCATTGGTCCCAATTGCCCTGGAATCATCACTCCGGGCAAAAAAATACATGGGGAAGGATCGAGCTCGACGTACGAAAACGGTTGCAAGATTGGGATCATGCCTGGGTATATTCACACAGCACCCTGTGATGCAAATTCAGGAAAGAGTGTTGGAATCATCAGCCGTTCCGGAACCCTGACCTACGAAGCTGTTTGGCAAACTAGCATTCTTGGAATCGGTCAAACAACCTGTATTGGAATTGGTGGAGACCCAGTCAAAGGTGAAAATTTCATCGAGTTACTTGCTCGATTTGAGGCAGATGAAGAAACAGATGGCGTTGTGATGATTGGGGAGATTGGTGGATCCGATGAAACCGACGCTGGCGCTTGGGTCAAAGAAAATATGACAAAACCAGTCGTCTCCTTTATCGCAGGGAGAACGGCTCCAAAAGGGAAGCGGATGGGGCACGCGGGTGCAATCATCGGTGGCAGCGATGACACCGCGGCCGCAAAAATGGAATCACTTCGTGCCAATGACGTATTGGTGGCTGAAAGCCCAGCTCAACTTGGCACGATGACAGCAGAAGCGCTTGGGATTACCGCAAACGCCTGCTGAGCGGGTATGCTGCGTACATCCCAAGGAGGGGAATCTGTGACCACGATAAAAGAACGCTACGCATCAGTACAACAACGAATAGCCGCCGCCGCTCTTCGTTCAAACAGAAAACCCGAAGAGGTTCACCTCGTTGCTGTGACAAAACACGCATCGATGGACGAAGTTCGACAACTGCTCGAATTAGGACAGACTGATTTTGGCGAGAGCCAAAGCCAACATTTTGTTCAGCTCGCCGCTCAGGCAAAAGAACATATTGATCGCAGACGAGATATTGGAGAGTTAAAAGAGATCGAGCCGGTGCGATGGCATTTTATTGGGCATTTGCAAAGAAACAAATGCAGAAAAGTGCTACCGCTTGCTCGCCTCGTACACTCACTCGATTCCCTGCGATTGGCCGAGGAAATCCAAGAATCCGCGCAGCATCAAAACCTCATTGTCGAGGTACTTGTGCAAGTAAATGTAAGTGGTGAGCGAAGTAAAACAGGTGTTGCACCAGCTGCGCTTTCGCACATTCTTGATCAAGTGGACACGATGCCAAACATCGTGCCACGGGGTCTGATGTGCATGGCACCCCTTTGTGAAGATCAAGAGGATACACGTCCCGTTTTTAGAAGGTGTAGTGAACTGTTTGAAGAAACACGCCTTTCTTCTCGCGACACCTCAAAGTTCAACATTTTGTCAATGGGCATGTCGGGTGATTTTGAGGTCGCGATCGAATGTGGAGCAAACATCGTTCGTGTAGGAACAGCGCTTTTTTCAGACGAAACAACTCCTTCAAAGAATCCTACAACTGAAGTTGCAAAATCCTAGGCGGTACTTTGGGCTTATAAACCCTAACTAATGTCCACCATCGTTTCGAGCGCAAGTTGTTCGAGTGAACGAGAAAAATCTACGCTTGAGACACCAACACCATCGGGAACCGTAAGGCGAATTGGCGCAAAGTTTAAGATGCCAGTGATACCAGAAGCGACGAGTCGATCTGTTACATCTTGCGCAACAATTGCAGGAACAGATAGTACAGCAAGCCGGATTTTTCTCAACGGAATAATTCTGGTCATATCAGCAACTGGTCGCACCCTGTGATTTGCGACCATTGTTCCAACGACCTGAGGATCGCTATCAAACACAGCAATGACCTGGAAGCCACGATCAACGAATCGAGAATAGGCAGATAAGGCTTGCCCAATCTTCCCCGCACCTACAACAGCCACATCCCACGTACGATTTGTGCCCATTATCTTCCGCAATTGTTCACAGAGCGGAATTACGGTGTATCCAACGCCCGGTCGCCCAAACGTACCAAATGTTGCAAAATCTTTGCGTACTTGCGCGGAAGTGATATCGAGAGCATCACCGAGTTGCTTTGAATTAATTGAGTGGATGTTAGCCTCTCGTAGGGCTTCAAGTTCTCTTAAATACAGACTGAGCCTTCTTGCCGTAGGCTTTGGAATGGATTGTTTGTCAGCCATTTGCCAAAGTATAGGTACTACACGAAACCATGCATGTTGAAGAGCCAATCTTTTTTATGAACATCTTGGTACCCTACATTCATGCACGTTAAGGGAATACTAGAACGAGATACAACAATTTTTTCCTTTGAGTTTTTTCCTCCAAAATCAGAGACGGGCTGGGAGGGGCTTGTCGATCGATTGCATTCTTTTGAATCTTTAGAACCTTCTTTCGTTTCAGTTACCTATGGGGCGGATGGTTCTACACGGGACAAAACCCACGAACTCGTAACCCACCTAGCAGAAAAAACACCACTAGATCCAGTGCCACACCTCACCTGTGTGGGCCACACTACGTCAGAAATTACTTCACTTCTTCATCAATATTCACTTGCAGGGGTGGATAATATTTTGGCGCTGCGGGGAGATCCTGTGCAAGGAGCACAAGTAAAGAGTGCGTTTGACCACGCAGCGGATCTTGTTTCGCACATTAAAAATTACCCAAACAAACAGTTTGGGATTTGTGTTGCAGGCTTTCCAGAAGGACATCCAGAAACACCAAACCGTCTTGTTCAACTTGACCACCTCAAACAAAAGGTAGATACTGGCGCCGACTGGATTTGTTCACAACTATTTTTTGATAACAGAGCATTTCTTGATTGGTGTCAGCGATGTGAATTGCGTGGGATTACTATTCCCATTGTTGCTGGAATCATGCCAATCACATCGATTGCGAGTATGAAGCGGATGGCTGAACTTGCCGGTGGTACGAACTTTCCCGCCGCATTACTCAAACGCCTCTATAGGTTTCAGGATGACCAAGCAGCAGTTAAACAAATAGGAACGCAGTGGGCTGCAGAGCAATGCGCCGATTTGCTCGATCATTCTGTTCGGGGTATCCATTTTTACACAATGAACCAATCTTTAGCAACGGAAGAGATTTTTCGATCCTTGGGAACCATAACTGGGTCTCGCCTCAGAAATCCCTCGTAGCAGCGATGTCTACACAACGGAATGCCAACTTCAATCCATTACGTGGTATCCTGTGTCCATGCAACGAATACAAACATGGCTACTGGCTTTTTTATGCAGCACTGTTGTTTTAGAAGCCCTTGCCGCTGCAGCAGCTATTCCCCCCACCCCCAATGTTCGCAAAGGTCCCGCGACGTGGATGGGATTTGGTTTGATGTTTCTGTTCTTCGCAGCGGTTGTTCTAGTGAGCATCATGCCATCAAAGCGTGGCCATCAAGACTAATAGCAACTGATTTCTGAAAAAGCAGATAGGCGGGGTAGGGTACAATACCCAAATGCGACAACACGTTGATACGGTCATGGTTGAGCAACGGGCAGCATCATTTACCCGAAGGTCAATCAAAACAGAGTCAAAAATACAAGGATTGCGGCTCGCGTTGTCCATGATTGATCTCACAACACTCGAGGGAAAAGACTCTGATGAAAAGGTCAGATCCTTGTGCAGAAAAGCGATCACTCCTTGGGAGGGCGAGATCACACCACCACTGCCATCCGTTGCTGCGGTTTGTGTCTACCCAAGTTTGGTGACGATTGCAAAGAGAGCGCTCGAGGGCTCGGGTGTACACGTTGCTTCAGTGGCAACGGGTTTCCCAAGCGGCCAGTTTCCATTATCAGTTCGTCTCGATGATGTTGCAAAAGCGGTCGAAGCAGGCGCGGATGAAATCGATATGGTGATCAATCGGGGTGCATTTTTATCCGGCCATTATGACGAAGTGGCAGAAGAGATTAAACAAGTTCGAATTGCCTGTGGTGACGCACACCTTAAAATTATTTTAGAAACAGGTGAGTTGGAGACCCTAGAAAATGTGAGAGCTGCCTCAGACCTCGCAATTGAAGCCGCCGCAGAGGCGGGACCGATTTCCGACGGGGAGGTGTTTATCAAAACATCAACTGGAAAGGTAAGTCCTGCAGCAACCATGCCAGTAACGCTTGTTATGTTAGATGCGATTCAATCGTTTTATAGCAAAACTGGTATTCGAATAGGGATGAAACCTGCGGGGGGAATTCGAACCGCGAAGCAATCAATCCACTATCTTGTCATGCTAAAAGAAACGCTTGGAGATGAGTGGCTCACGCCGTCGTTATTCCGATTTGGCGCATCGAGTTTGGCAAATGACGTGTTGCGCCAACTTGTCAGGCAATACACTGGGACCTACACAGCAACCTACGATTTTAGTGAGGCATAAATGGCACTCAATACAACAGGATCAACAGAACGCCAAGACACAATGTGGGAATACAGCGCTGCTCCAGAGCGATTTCCAATTGAGGTCGCTGATTCATCAAAATTGTATATTGGTGGAAAGTTTGTCTCTCCAAAATCCAGAAAATGGTTTGGAACAACAAATCCCGCGACAGACGTAAAACTCTCAGACATAAGTCATGCTGGGCAAGCAGATGTAAACGATGCGGTTGCTGCAGCAAAAAAAGCGTTACCCAAATGGGCAAAACTCGCGGGATCTGAACGCGCAAAATATCTCTATCGAATTGCCAGACGAATTCAAGAACGGGCTCGAGAATTCGCCGTTCTTGAAACCCTTGATGGAGGTAAGCCAATTAAGGAATCTCGCGATATTGATATCCCTCTAGTGGCACAACATTTTTTTTACTGTGCAGGTTGGGCGGACAAATTGCAATACGCGTTTCCGGGAAGGAGGGCACAACCAATTGGAGTTTGTGGTCAAATTATTCCCTGGAACTTTCCACTATTGATGGCTGCATGGAAGCTTGCCCCCGCGCTTGCTTGTGGAAACACCTGCGTGTTGAAACCAGCAGAAACGACTTCGCTAACAGCCCTCCGGCTTGCTGAGGTGTTACAAGAAGTTGAACTTCCCGAAGGGGTTGTGAACATCGTGACTGGCGCTGGTGACACCGGGGGATATCTTGCAGAACACAAGGGTATAAAAAAACTAGCCTTTACAGGATCGACAGAAGTTGGAAAGTTGCTGATGCGAAATTCTGCTGGCACAGGAAAGCGACTTACTCTCGAACTTGGTGGCAAAAGCGCGAACATCATTTTTGCAGACGCTGCAATAGACCAAGCCGTGGAGGGCATTGTTTCAGGGATTTATTTCAATCAAGGACACGTGTGTTGTGCAGGTTCTCGACTGTTCGTCGAAGAGCCCATTCTTGATGAGGTCATCCAGAAACTAACACGCCGAATGAAATCATTACGAGTTGGTGATCCCCTTGACAAGAACACTGATGTGGGGGCAATCAACTCACAACAGCAACTACAAACCATTGAGAAGTACATCAAAACAGGTGTTGCGGAGGGTGGACAGTTACATGACGTTCATGCACAAACACTACCTTCAAAAGGAAACTGGTGTGCTCCGTGTTTCTTTACAGACATTCAACCAAGCCACACCATTGCAAGAGAAGAAATTTTTGGACCCGTTTTAGCTGTGATGACATTCAGAACCCCTGAAGAGGCGATCTCTCGTGCGAACAACACCCCGTTTGGACTTGCGGCGGGGGTTTGGACAGATAAAGGTTCCAAGGTGTTTGAGGTTGCCAAGCGCTTAGAAGCAGGAATTGTTTGGTGTAACAGCTATAACCAATTCGACGCAGCATCACCATTTGGCGGTTTTAAAGAGTCTGGATTTGGACGAGAGGGCGGTAAGCATGGACTTCAACCGTATGTCAAACTTGTGTAACAAAGGATATAACAATGAGTAGGCTAACCGTTCCAAAAACATACAAGTTATACATTGGCGGGAAATTTCCGCGAACCGAATCAGGCAGGTCGATCCCCATCGTTGACAGAAAAGGTGACACCGCGGCGCATATTTGCCACGCTTCAAGAAAAGATTTTCGAGAAGCGGTAGAAGTTGCTGCTTCGACAGCGACAAAATGGTCTGGGATTACGGGATATCTTCGGGGTCAAATTATGTACCGAATGGCAGAGATGCTCGAAGGTCGCCGTGAGGAATTTTCTTCTGCAATTTGTGTGACACAAGACACGACAATCACAAAAGCTCGGAAAGAGGTTGATGCTTCCATCGACAGGCTTGTCTGCTTTGCTGGGTGGACAGATAAATATCAGCAAGTATTAGGCTGCCAAAATCCCGTGGCTTCCAGTTTTTACAATTTCACAGTGCCTGTTTCACAGGGTGTTACCTGTGTGATTGCTCCTGATGAACCTTCACTCCTTGGACTTGTTACTCTCGTTGCAGCACCCCTGTGTGCGGGGAACACTGTTGTGGCGCTTGGATCTCAAACTCACCCACTTCCCACTGCGATTTTTGGCGAGGTGTGCCAAACATCGGATGTTCCTGCTGGAGTGATCAATTTGTTGACCGGAACACGCGCAGATCTCGTTGAACAGATGGCAACACACCGCCAAGTTGCAAGCGTAAGTGCGGCTCTTTTAAGAAAGCAAGATCGGATAACACTCGAAACTGGAGCGGCAGACAGCATCAAACGAGTGCACTACACCTCCCTTTCAGGAGAAGAATGGTACGACCCCGCCTTGGCTGCTTCTCCTTGGTCAATCGAACCGTTTGTCGAAATGAAAACGATCTGGCACCCGAGTGCCTCCCATTAACAGAACCCCACAGGTCAGAATGGTTTATTTTTTGATCGTTTCAGTGGCTCTAAGTTTCTCGCCCTGTTCTTGGGTGTACACAGCAGAAACCTGAACTTCTTCTAGCGTGCTAGGGAGATTGTTGAAAAGTAAGACATACGTACGAGTGAGACTGTCGAAGTGAGCGAGGTTGTTCTCACTGTTTGATAAATCAACAGTTTCAAGCGTGTCTTTAATGGAATTTCCAGAGATGGTGACAAGCAATGTTCCAGTTCCCCTACAGGCGAATCCATCCCCATCGGTGAACGTAATGTGAACAGCAAGTTCAGTACCATCGATCCGACTCAGCGGGTGAACGCGTACAGATTGTGGAATATACGCCCAGAAACTCACGGGTGAGGGTCCTCCTGTTTTGTGGTTCGTTCCACACCCTGTGCATACAAAGAACGCCACCGCGATCCATGCAGTGGCGATTCTTAAACATATTCGGTTCGTTTTCAAACTTGTGTTTTGCTTATCCCGCCATTTCATCAATCATACGACTGACAGCAATATCCAACTTGTCATTTGTGAGGTAGGTGTTGTTTTCGATGGCCTCTTTGATAGCATCGATTTTATCCTGACGAACTTCTGGGAGCTGATGAATCTTCTCAAGCAGTTGCGCGTGCTGTGATATCTCAACCCGATCCGTTGCTGCCACTGTATCCACGTGCGAACTCGCCGTGGCCGAGTTTGTTGCTTCTGGGGCAACTACTTCCACCGGAGCAGTTGCTGGTGCAGCTTGTCTGGCAGCGTTCGCTGCTGGGTTTCCGATGACTGATATTTCAGACATATTCTTACCTTTCGTGCCAAGGCTCTCGCCTTTGGTCTTTCCTCAAGTGTTCTGCTAGTCAAGTCAAACTAGCTCGATTGTTTCCTACGCTTCCCTAACTGTGCGATCAAGATTGCCTTGAAAGCGGCGCCAAACTGACCACCAAGTCTTCGTTTGACGCTTCTTTTTTATCGTACATGGAGTGAGTTTTTCTTGAATTTTACAGAAAAACCAAGGGTTTTCATAAAGTCCGATAGTACCACCCCTCACTGCCCCCTAACACACACTTTTACAATCGAAAACCTCTGATACGATGACGATATGGAACGACAAATAACCGTTATTTTTCTATCTTTTGTGATGATGCTCCCTAGTTGTGGTCCCCAACGAGTTGGAGACAACGCTGAGCAGGAAATCCACGAGATAGACCTTTCAGAATGGGATGTAGAAGACGTACCCCAAAAAACCATATCAAACCCTGTAGGCGATCGCTCGACGTATGCGATTACAGTTGCAACGTTCACAGGACCACACCACGCAGAACAAGCAAGAGAGGCCGCTTCATCATTTGTGTTGCTTCGTCCGTCAATTGGAAAAATGCTTGTTGTGCGACCACGTCGCAGGGGGTCTGTGCTCACATTTGGCTCGTATACAGGATATGAAGACCCACAAGCGAGTAGAGACATTCAAACACTACGAAGCGTTCGCCTCGCTGACGGGCGACCAGCATTTGGCCAAATGATCCTTACGCGATTCCGATCTCCGAGATCCATGAAAAACCTCCACCCGCATGACTTGTGGACTGTACGAAGAGCATACCCAAACGTTGTCCCAATCTATTCTTTGGATGTTGCAATATGGGGTGATTTTGATAGCGGCGAACTTCCAATCTCAACAAGAAGAAATCTTGCAGAACAATATGCAGCAACCCTTCGAAGTAGAGGATTTGAATCATTTTTTTATCACGATGACGAACAGAATCTCAGTTCTGTGACCGTGGGGCTGTTTGGCCACAACGCAGTTGATGCAGAAACAGGGTTCTATAGCTGGGAGGTTGATTCACTCCTTGAACAATTTCCAGAGAGACTTGTCAATGGTGAACAATTCATGGAGTTTAGAAATCCATACGACCCAGCGTTGGGGATGAAGCCCCAACAACCTCGGCTCGTTGAAGTACCAATCGATTAGTTATAGGTTTCTCAACCTGCTTTCATCGATTTCGATCGGGTCCGGACCGAGATATACGAGTGTCATCGTCCCAAAAACCCTCTTTTTGAGGTATTCATTGACATCATCGAGTGTAATACTTGTAAGTTCGTCAAGTTTTTCTTTGAGCGTTCTTGTCCTTCCAAGTGCATACATGTCACCGAGTAAAGATCCCGCACGCGCGACAGTTGATTCCCCGCTCATCACAGTAGAGGCGCGAATTTTTGTCACGGTTCTCTCAAACTCATCTCGTGTAATACCCTTTTGCAAGAGACAAAGCTGGTCTATGATCACATCGATTGTTTCTTTTGCCCGATCAGGTGTTGTTCCAGCACGAACTTTCATTGCAGCGTTGTCTTTTGATGCCTGATACAAAGCGTGCACGCTGTAACAAAGAGATCTTTTTTGGCGCACCTCAGTAAAGAGCCGACTGCTGCTTGCGCCTCCAAAAACAGAAATAGCGACTTTTTCTAATAAAGAATCCTCATCACTTGGGTTGGGCGCATCAATTGCTAGCCCAATGTGTACTTGAGAACTGTCATGTTCAAGATGATGCACTCCACGGCTTGGAGCGGCGCCCTCCCTCACTAGGATGTCTCCGCCCGCCCAGCAAGACACTTGCCTCTCTACAAGCGTTTTGATTTCGTTGTGGTCAAGATCTCCAGCGATAGAGAGAATTGAGTTCGATGGACAAACAAAATTATCGTACACGTAACGCACTCGTTCAATGGTTGCGGATTCAATTGCAGAACGGCTTCCATATGTCGAGCGATTGAATGGTTCGGGAAAGTGGTGTTTGTTTAGCGAAACACCAACAAGTTTTTGTGGGTTGTCTTGGAGTGAATCTATTGATTGGAGTGCGAGTTGAATGCTTGGCCCCAAGCTATCACTAGGCAGTTTTGGACACAAAAACATGTCAAAAACGGGCCCAATCGCATCGGTCACACGGGAGCCAAGGGACAGGGCGTGAAGCCGCAATAGGCGGCTTCCACAGGTGATATCCCTCCTCACACCAAGGTGATCTAATAGAAGAGAATGTTCCTTATCAGTTAAATCTCCCGCGCCTCGGAACATTAATTCTGTAAGGAGGACACTGTCTCCATCATGTTCATTTGACGCAACACCTGCGGGAACAATCCACTCGATCGCGGTGGTTCGTACATCGGGTATCGATTCTGTAACAAGTTGTAGCCCGTTTCCAAAAGTCGTGTGTCTTATTGACTGCATAGGGCTGAAGGATACAACCCTTTATCTAGCCGATTGAGAAAAATAATAAAAATAATGGCAAGAAAGTTGCAACGATGCAAAAGAACACGACAGTACATCAAAAACAAAAACAACAAACAATGAAACAAGTTGTAGTAAAAAACTTTTAAACAAGAAAAAAACAACGTAAGTATAAAAAATTAATAAACTTGGAACACAATCAAAAACAAGATGGTTTGTAACGAATGTTGTTAAAAAAACCCCTATTACAACATCACTGCGCAAGTTTTTTACACAAAGTTGTAAACAAAACGTTTTGTAACAACACCACATCTAAGATACATAGAAAAAAAAATGATAAAGAGTCTTGCAAAACGCACCCGATATAAGGTACAACTCTGTTGACGGAACGTCCGTCAGTGGTCCGAACGCGCGTTAGTACTGATACAAGGAGGTCAATGATCATGGCCAAGAAAAAGAAAAAAGCGACTCGCAAGAAAGCGACTCGCAAAAAGGCAACTAGGAAAAAGGCTACTCGTAAAAAAGTAGCAAGGAAAACAACCCGCAAGAAAGCGACTCGCAAAAAAGCAACTCGCAAGAAAGCAACACGCAAGAAAGCAACACGTAAGAAAGCAACACGTAAGAAAGCTACTCGCAAGAAAGCTACACGTAAGAAAGCTACTCGCAAGAAAGCAACACGCAAGAAAGCTACTCGTAAGAAGGCTACTCGTAAGAAAGCTACACGCAAGAAGGCTACTCGTAAGAAAGCTACACGCAAGAAAGCTACTCGTAAGAAGGCTACTCGCAAGAAAGCTACACGCAAGAAAGCTACTCGTAAGAAGGCTACTCGCAAGAAGGCTACTCGCCGTCGAAAAAAATAAATTCGCGGCAATCCCGGATCACGTAAGACGACCCCTTGTCGGGGTCGTCTTTTCTTATCAAGACAATTGTAGAAACTAGTCGAGATTTATGGCATAATCCCAACACGCCTATTGTTGTGGCGAGTTTCGGGGTTTTGAGAAACCCAGTTAGTAAAAGAGATTATTGATTTATGACACACATTATTGCAGAACCATGTATTGGAACAAAAGACACAGCATGTGTTGATGTTTGCCCAGTTGATTGCATTCATCCCATGGGGGACGACGATCGTTTTGAACAAGCAGAGATGTTATACATTGATCCAGACACATGCATTGATTGCGGCCTATGTGTTGACGAATGCCCGGTGCAGGCGATTTTTCCAGAAGAAGATCTACCCGAAGAGTGGCATAAATATATTCAGATTAACATAGAGTATTTTGAATCGTAACCCTGCTTGGGGTTTGATCTGAAAACCAACAATTAGGCCCCAACATCACTGTCGGGTTTTTCAACCCAATCTTCAATGTTTGGACCAAGGGTGATTTCACTTTTTTGTGTTTTGCGGTATCCGAGCTTGCGGACAACCTCTAGGACATCTGTCCACGTGGGAAAAGAGCGATTGTTGGCTCGTTTGAACTCGTTGATCGCCATAAGAAATTGGAATTGCTCTGTTGTCATCTCACCCTCTTCGGCGGACTTCACAAAATCACTTCTTCTTCTACCGGGACCTCTCCTTCTGTTGAGGTCGTTCTCAGAGCCTTCCACCACCCTGCGATCAAGCCCGCCCCGCCGATCAACAACATCATCTTGGCTGTGTTGTTCTTCACACATACATGTAGCATATCGCACATACAGGCATTGAAACAACAAGTTCCGCGTATGATGCCCAATTGTCCACCCCCCCATGATGCCCTCCTCACCCCATCAATCCCCAACCATACACGTCCTAGCAGCCGTTTTAGGTTGGTTTTGGCCTGGTTTAGGGTATCGGGTTCTTGGGCACCGACGTAGAAGCAACCTTGTGTGCTTTGGTGTCCTTTTTTTGATCTTTTGTGGCACATTGCTTGGAGGCATTGACGCAGTTGATCATAAAAATGACGGTCTTTGGTTTATTGCTCAGGTGTTGTGTGGGCCGATTGTGATTGCAATTGACGTGGCAACCCAAACAATCGTCGCGAGCTCACCGATCGAAAAACGCGCCACAATGGTTGGTCTAAGCCACGTGAATGAGATTGGCACACTTTTTATTGCAATGGCGGGCTTAATGAATTTTGTTGTCATCTTAGGGTCGCTTCAAGCAAACTGTAACGCCGACTTCGAAAGACGGGGTAAGGAAAAAGAATGATGGCACTTGCGTGGATCCCTTTTTTAGAACCCTGTAACGCGATGCAGCCATATTGGTATCTCATGTTGATTCCAATGTCATTTGGAATATCTGTGATCTACAAAGCGATGCACGAAGATAGTTTTCTACAGTATTGGCGATCAGTCTTTGTGATGACCACGCAGGTTGTGCTTGGTATTTCAGGGTTGGCTGTTGGGGCTGGACTCTTTATCCAATTTGTCATTCCAATGATCAGCTAGCCATTAATTCAAGTTGCTCTGGGTGTTCACCAAACCAAAACTGAAGAGTTTTGTAGATGTGCTGCAACCGTTGGCTCACCCTCGATTCACTACAACCGATACTTTGACCCACCTCTAGCATGCTGAGCGACTCATAAAAATATAACGTTAAGATTAATCGGTCCCTTTCATCTAGGCACTTACAAATCCAGTGGCGAAGGTCTTTTTGTTCAGTAATACCTGTCTGATCGTCACAACCAATGTAGTGAATTGGCGCACAATCGTGATCGTTCTCAAACTCACTGGTTTGCATACCGATTGTTGATGGGGCGTGGCCATCTTTGTAGAGGACCTCAAACTCCTCGTCGCTTATACCAATTCGGAGGCGCAATTCCTCCTTCGTTGGATTGCAACCAAACTCTTTTTTGAACGCAAGCCGCGCTTCATCAAGTTGTTTTGTTCGAGCTCTTGCGAGTCGGGGTACTGGGTCATCACGGCGTAATTGATCATGCATGGCTCCCGTAACCCGAAGTCGAGAAAACGCCTCAAAGCAAACATTTCTTTCTGTGTCAAATTTATCCAACTGGTTGTTGAGGGCAATAAATCCACACTGTTCGATATCTGCAAGATCTACGCTTTTTGGAAGTTTAGCAACAAAACTCCTTGCAACAGGTTTGACAAATGATTCGTGGTAATGGTGAAGTAGTTGCGTTCGAGTTTCATTACACCCAGTTGCTTTGAAGTGAGACATTGCACATTTCACCCAAGCGTCACTTGCGGGATATGTGCGAGGCCTCTTTAACTCGATCACGACGTCTGTGTTTTGAATTGTTTCATGATGCGGCAAGAAATCGCCGCCGTCCTGTACTGGATGACTCACCATTTGTATTCGTCCCTGAATGTGATTGCGATGTACGGGCTCCACTCGGTGTGCTATGCCCAACAATTACACATCGGCGGCGATAGCACATCACCCCCAATTTTTATTGCCTAGTACGAGGGCCCTCCCCCGAGATACCCTAAAGCCAAGCAATACGTGTTTTTTTTATGGCTTTGTGGCACATTTTGGTGTACCTTTACCGATTCAAGGAGAAATACCACATGTTGATGTTAGCCCCATGTTTCGTTTTGGCACTCGCTGGAGCGACCGATTCATTTCATTTTCAATCAGAACGAGTTCCCTACAATGAAATGGACGCCTCAGATGTTACTCGTGAGCTGATACAGATTACTGCCTTTGGCGGCGAGCCAATGCATGTTCTCGTTCGCTTCGGCGGACCAATCTCAGCGGAAGACAGGAATTTGCTTGAACAGTCTGGCGTGACCCTTCTGAGTCCACTCGGTGGCGGTGCGTACATGGCATCGATTGATCCACGTATGAATTTGCAAGCACCCGTCCTTGCCTCTATTCGAGAACTTCGACCAATAGAACCACATTGGAAACTCCACAGTTTTCTCGCCGATGGCGGTGTTCCAACATGGACAATGCCTGTTACAGAGGGTGTTGCAGACGAATTTCAAACAGTCGCCGTGTATGTGATGTTTCACGGTGATGTTGACCTGCAACAAGCAACAAGGGATGCAACAATACTTTCAACAGGTACAGTTCGCTCGACTATACCAGTCATCCACACGTCAGTTCTAGAACTTCCAGTATGGGCAATAGATGAACTTGCAGAGGATGATCGAGTGTTATACATCGAACCGGCGTTGCCTAAATTTTCTGAGTTAAACAACTCTAACCGAGTGGTTACACAAGCAGATACCGCGCAAACATTTCCTTATGGTCTTGATGGTGCGGGTGTGAGCGTCATGGTGTATGACGGAGGGTATGGGTTGTCGAGCCATGGCGATTTTGGTGGTCGGCATCACACTCGCGATAGTGCAGGGCTAAGCGATCACGCAACTCATGTTGCGGGAACTATTGGCGGTGACGGTAGCGGGAGTGGTGGTCAGTACCGAGGTATGGCACCAGCGGTCACAATCCAAAGTTATGGTTTTGAACAAGAGGGTGGTTTGTCAGAAGGATTTTTGTATACAGATCCCGGCGATCTTGCAGATGATTATGGACAAGCAATCAATTCTTACGGAGCAGTTCTTGCAAACAACTCTATTGGCACCAACACAGCACCAAATGGGTTTCCATGCGAATGGACAGGTAATTATGGCATCACAAGCAATTTGATTGACAGTGTTGTTCGCGGTGGTCTCGGCGCAGAAATACGAATCGTTTGGGCTAATGGAAATGAACGTGGCTCAAGTAATTGTGGCACATCCTACAACTCAACCGCACCACCTGCGTGTGCGAAAAATCACATTACAGTAGGGGCAACCAACTCTGAAGATGAGTCGATGACATATTTTTCAAGTTGGGGACCTACCGATGACGGCAGGATCAAACCCGATGTTTCAGCGCCAGGGTGCCAAGGGAATGATGATGGTGGGGTGACAAGTTGCTCAAGTTCGGGCGGGTATACCGCGAAATGTGGTACGTCAATGGCATGCCCAACGGTAACAGGTTTATCAGCACTCCTTGTACAAGATTGGCGCGTGCAATTCCCAGAGGAAAATGACATGCGTCCAGCAACGCTCAAGGCTTTGTTGGCACATACTGCAGAAGACAAGTTTAATGTGGGCCCAGATAATCAATATGGCTACGGAAGTGTTCGGGTTGTCGATGCTATTGACCACATGCGAGCTGGGAATCTAGCAGAATTAGAAATTTCACAAGGTGAGATAATAGAAATGTTAGTGTTTGCAGATCAACCGAGCGACATCAAGGTGACGATCGCTTGGGATGATATTCCCGCAACACCGCTTGTTGTACCAAGCTTAGTCAATGATATTGATTTGACCGTGGTAGATCCAGATGGAACCGTGCACTACCCTTGGACACTTGACCCATCGAATCCTGGGGCTCCAGCAGTTCGTACAAGCGCAGACCATCGCAACAACATCGAACAAGTCCAAATAGATAGTGGTGCCTCAGGTGTGTATCGGATACGCGTGTCTGGCTATTCAATTGCAACGGGACCACAAAAACTTAGTTTGATGGCTTCTCCCCTGTTAATCAAATGTTCCTCATCTGGTATAGCGTCGCTAGATCGAAGCGCGTACGCATGCGGTGCAAACGTTGGATTACAGGTTGTCGATTGTGACCTGAACACAGATGATAGTGTGATCGATATTGTCGAGGTTGCGATGTCATCAACTTCCGGTGATCAAACCTCCACCTTCCTTGTTGAATCGGGCGAAGCAACTGCTGCTTTTGTCGGCGAGATAACACTAGGCTCTGACCTTCAAGCGAGTGAAGGCGACACGGTTACGCTCTCCTATCTAGACGAAGATGATGGCCAAGGGGGTTCAGATGTCGAAGTGATTGATCAGGCAACGATCGACTGTTCTTTCCCTGTGATCGAGAGTGTTTCAATATCTAATGTTTCGACTCACGAAGCAACTGTGTTTGTTACGACGAATGAAAACACTTCGGCGATGGTTGCGTATGGCGAATTCTGCTCAGCTCTTGACAGCGAATCGAGCAGCAATCAACTTGAATCTTCGCACGAGATACTCCTCACTGGGTTGAGTGATAACACAACCTATCGATTAGAAGTACAAGTAGCCGATGCTGCGGGAAATACAGTCACGGATAACAACTCTGGAATTTGTTATGCGTTTACAACCGAAGATGTCCCATCCTTCTTTACAGAACAGGACAGTGGTTTTGATTTAGATGGCATGTCGGTGACGTTTACACCATACGAAAATGTAGATCAATACAGAGCGTGTGCAGAGAGTATCACTGAACTCCCGACTCACCCAAATACTGGCACCAATGTTTCTCTTGGCGATGACGATTATCAATCGAGAACTACTCCTCAGCCTGTGTGGTTGTATGGAGTGCCATATTCTTCACTTTACATTTGCAGCAATGGGCGGGTGACGTTTGGTAGTGGTGATACAGATTACACGGAGAGCGTTGGCGAGCACTTTGAAATCCCAGGCATTTCGATGCTGTGGGACGATCTCAACCCAAGTAGCGGCGGAACGATTCGATATGCCGAGTCACTCAGTGATCGTGTTGTGGTTACATTTGAAAATGTTCCAGAATATTCTAGCGGTGGCAGTAATACGTTCCAGTGTGAACTCTTCTTTGATGGTGTTATCCGACTGAGTTGGCTTGGTGTTGATTCAAACGACAACATTGTGGGCCTCTCGGCAGGTGGAGGCACACCACAAGGGTTTGAAGAGAATGACCTCTCTGATTCCAATGACTGTGGTGATCCGACCGTTCCAGGCGACGTAAACGGCGACGGACTAGCAAATGTAGCAGATATTCTTGCAATTGTAGATGCTTGGGGGTTCTGCCCCAATTGCCCGGAAGACCTCAACGGTGACGGAGCAGTCAATGTGGTTGATCTTCTTGAGGTGGTTGGAAATTGGTCCTAATCGTGGAATAGCGCGGAACGTTTGTTGGGTATTGCCACTCTTCGCGTGATGGCATACACTTACCCGTTGGAGTACGACAACCCATGGCGAAACTTTTTTATACACTCGAAGAAACCTGTTCTAAACTTGGAAAGACCGAAGACGAGGTCAAAGAAATGGCGCAATCTGGTCAACTAGACGAGATGCGAGATGGCAATGACCTCATGTTCAAACGCCAGCAAGTAGATTTACTCTCTGGTGATACTGGTTCCGGTGGTGAGGTAGAACTTGACCTCACAAGTGGTGCCTCCGGATTTGACCTTACACTTGGCGATACTGGTGAGAACGACACACAAAAAGATGCTTCAGATGAGGAGTCAGCCGGTGGCAGTGGATACGATCTGAGTGGTAGCGGCATGGGGCTTTCACAAAGTGGAAGTGCTGCTGGTTTAGACTTGGGTGGAAGTGCAAGTGGTCTTGGTTTTGACTTAGGCGATAGTGGAAGCGCTGCAGGTTTTGACTTGGGTGAAACAGGTGATGCAACTGGATTCGGTGCAGCCTTTGATGATGACGACGATTCTGCCGAAACGCGTGTAAGTGAAGCAATTGATGAAGAACTCAGCTTAGAATCAGTTGGGAGTGGATCTGGACTTCTTGACCTAACTCGAGAATCTGATGACACATCACTTGGAGCGGAACTTCTTGATGAGGTTTGGGAAGGCGGCGATAGCGGTGAGTTTGGTGCGAATGCCTCTGGTCTGTTTGAATCAGCAAGTGGCAGTGATTCGACATCATCTGCAACTCCCGAAGCAGCCGCACCGATGGGTCTAGCTGTTCCGATGATGGCCGAAGCATATGATGGAAAGTGGTCTGGCGCAGGCACAGGCTTGATGATTGGTGCGTTTTTGGCACTCACCGTTGTGCTTTTTATGGTCATCAGTATGCTCGCAGGCGTTGGTCCTGATCTTGCAACCACGATGACTGGCAACATTCCGATCTATGCTGGTGGCCTTGCTGGCATCGCAGTTATTTTTGGTCTGATCGGCATGTTTATTGGCAAAGCAAGCGAGTAGGTCCTCGTGACATTGACTCGGTATGGTTTGAAGCAGTGGTTGTGCATCACCATTGTGTTAGCCATTCCATGTACTACAACCCTCTTGTTTCATTGGTGGATAGCAAGCATAGTTCTTTTTGGGATATGGGTTGCGCTTGTCTCATTTTTTAGAAACCCATGGCGACGTATTCCAACGAACTTGGAAGAGGGCACAATGTTGAGTCCTGCCGACGGAACGATTTCCGCTATTGAGCGTGTCGATCACCACGAAGCGATCGAGGGTGAAGCGCTAGTGATTCGCATTTTTTTGAGCGTGTTGAATGTACACATCAACCGCGCGCCCTGTGCTTGTACGCTGAACAAGATGATTTATAGAGAAGGCAAATTTCTTGATGCACGAACAGAAGAATCAGCAAAAGTTAACGAATCCAACTTGTTGATTTTTGATAACGATGGTGAACCCCTCGGCGTACGTCAGGTTTCGGGAAAAATAGCACGGCACATTGTTTGTCCACTACGTGTTGGAGATGTCCTCAGGCAGGGTCAGCAATTTGGGATGATTAAATATGGTTCAACAACTGAACTGATTTTGCCCCGACCAGACGATGTTCATGTGTTGGTGAAAAAAGGGGACAAGGTTAAAGCTGGCTTAACAACATTTTGTATACTTGCAAAAAGCAAGTAAACCGGCCGCCTTTTGCAGATTACAACCAAATATCTTTTAACAGTCGAACAAACGGATCGTTGCCTCCCTCTCGCTCCTCAAACACCGCAAGCCCACGTTCAATCATTTCCTTGTCACCAAGTTGGTGGCCAATGTACGCCAACAAGAATCCATAGGTACCCCCATCACGCTTCTCATTGAGCCTGCTCGTGAGCTCGACCGCTGCCTTGACAAGCTCAAGACGTGGGGGGAGAAGCGTGTCTGCGTATTCAACATCAATCATCTCTGGTTGTAACGAGAGCAACGATTGAAGTGCGAGGGAGGCTGATAGATATAAACCCGCCCCTATTCGAGAATGCCCTAACCCAGCAGTAGCGAGTGGGTGACCAGGTGTGAACCGTAGCGCTCTGTCATAGCGACGTTCTGCCCAAAAATATTCCCCGTTCGCAAACCGTTCAGCAGCAAGAACCATCAACTCGTTAAAACGAGTTTGATCTTTACTCTCAAGTTGTTCGATCCGTTGGCCGTGTTGCAAAATGAGAGCGATCTCATCCATCGCATCTTCTTCAGGACCAGTCTCTTCACTCGAATCATCCACAACGTCCCATTCTTCCTCTTCATCATATGGTAAGACCCCCGCAAGCTGCCCAAGTAGCCGGTCATATTGTTGATCGATCCACCCCTCTGGCTGGTTGTTGAGGAGCCCATTGGTTGCAAGTTGGTCTGTGGTTCTGCTCTGAACCGCATCTACAATTGTTGTGTGCACTTTGGCTTCTTGCTGGTGTTCGTTCGCGCGGTGGTCGAGTAGGCCAGTGTTTACAACCCAGCGGTTCACAAGGGTCTCTGTGCCAACTCCATTTTCTCGATCTTCTGCTGCTCGAGCAGCGTCCCAAGGCGTTAACCCAAATGCTGCTGTGTGGTTTGTTGTTTCAACAGCAACCCCCCGCAGAGGCGAGGCGGTGATGTACCCTGAACCACCTTGAGATCGAATAGTACCAACCGGTGTAGCAGCCCATGTTCCCTGCATAGGGTCATACGTTCCTCCAGTTGCCCGTGCAAGTTCATGTTGCTTGACTTGCCCCTGAGACCATGTACTTGGATATTGCAACTTCGCGGTCTGATCAGAGTAGTCATCTTGGCTACTCCAAGATTTATTAATAGACTGCATTGATTGGCCAATCCGCACACTCATTGGGGATTGAGCCCAGTTGTCAATAAAATGCGAATTGAAATAATTCGAGTCTCCCTGCAAAATAAATTGTGCAGAAGGGTTGGTCCAATTGTCCCAATACCAAGGGGAATTGTTCAGCGTATCGGCAAGCATTTCTGCGTCAGCTGCACCAGCATCCGAGATCAGTTGCAAGTGCGTCTTTGTGCCTAGACCAACACCCTCATTAAAACTCCTTCCAGCAAGGATGCTGTTGGTTCGTATTTCTTGGTTCGTTGTTCCTCGAGGCAGCGTCCGTTGTATGTTTTCACGTCCTGATGTTGAGAGGTTATTGTCGAGTGCATTCCCTGTTCCCATCGCATCTTGGGCGTGTAGCGTTGAGGCAAAAAAGAATGAAGAGAAAAGGATGTTCAGATATGTCTGCATAAAAGTCTCCAATACACGCATATCCTACCTACACTGTGTGACATGATTCCAAAAACTCGCTACGTGACAACGCCAATTTACTATGTAAACGATAGACCTCATATCGGCCATGTCTACACCACCACATTGTGTGATGTGTATGCTCGGGCAATGAGGAGTGCTGGCCACGATGTGTTTTTTCTTACAGGAACCGATGAACACGGCGTGAAGGTCGAAGAATCAGCAGCAAAACAAGGGGTTACGCCACAAGAGCTTGCCGACGAAAATTCAGCTATTTTTGAGTCAATTATGGGCATGTTTTCTCTTACGAATGACGCCTTTATCCGCACTACTGACCCAAAACACGAGGCACAGGTCCAATCCCTCGTTTCTCGACTACTCGAGAGTGGGGATGTCTATCTTGGGGATTTTGAGGGGTGGTATGACGCTGGGCAAGAGGAATACCACACAGAAAACAGTGCTAGAGAACTCGATTACACATCTCCCATTAGCGGGAACCCACTCGTTCGTGCGACAGAAAAAAATTATTATTTTCGCCTTAGCGCCTACCAAGAGAGGCTTGAAACGCTTTTTGAGGCGTGTCCCGAGTTTGTTCGACCCGAGGGGAGGAGGAACGAGGTTCTAGGTCGTCTCCGCGAAGGGCTTCAGGATGTTCCTATTAGTCGCACGAATTTCACGTGGGGTGTGCCGATGCCCAACGATGCAGAACACGTGATTTACGTTTGGATTGACGCACTGTTCAACTATATCACGGCCCTTGGGCTTGGCGACCCAACAAGCCAAGAATACAAAGAGCGACAAAAATATTGGCCAGCCTCCTTTCACGTTATGGCAAAAGAGATCCTGTGGTTCCACGCCGTGATTTGGCCAGCAATTCTGATGGCGCTTGATTTGTCCCTGCCACACTGCATTTATGCACACAGTTTTTGGGTGAGTGAAGGTCGGAAGATGTCAAAATCCCTCGGTAATTTTGTAGATCTCGAAACAATAGAGTCATACATTGAAACGTACGGGATGGATGCATTGCGCTATTACCTCGTGACCCAAGGTCCACTTGGGGCTTCAGATGCAGATTTTGCATCAGAAAAGTTTCACGATATTTACAACGCCCATCTTGTTAATACGTTTGGAAACTGTGCAAGCAGAGTTACTGCGATGATTCAAAAATATTTTGATGGTGCCGTGCCGACAGAAGGAGCAGATCGTATCGAAATTGCGAATACGGACTGGCCTACCATTTGTAAAACAGCGGTTTCCACGTCATTGGATGGTATGGAAAAATTTTCTTTACAAGAAGCAATTGATTGTGCAATGTCCATTGTTCGACAAATAGATTCGTTCATCAATGAAACCGCGCCATTTAAACTGGCAAAAGACGAAACAAAACACGCAGAACTCGGAGCTATTTTGTATCAGTGTTTAGAAGCGTTGCGAATTGCATCGGTGCTCTTACACCCAGTAATTCCCAGCAAAATCGACGAATTACACAAGGCGATTGGAGTAGAAATGCCTGCGGGCGACGTGCGACCATTTCTCACGTGGGGAGGTATTCAAAGCGGGTCTAGGGTTGTTAAGGTTGCCCTGTTTCCGAGGGTTGAACGAACAGTACCAAGCGATCGCTAATCTCCCACAGCCCCTGTCATCGTGGGTCCGGGTATTTCCCCGTATCCACGCAGCGCATCTGCAACTTGCTGGTTTGTTGCATCAATGGACCACGCTTCTTTCAGGCGGGTCACAGCGAGCGAATCATCGCCAAGTTGTTCTGCAAATGTAGCGGCAACGATATATGGTTTCGCGGTAGTTTCACCACCAAGTGCAATTGCGGTGTTGATTGCCATCATTGCGTTGTCAGGGTCACTCACTGCCATGGAGTATTCTGCAAATCTCGTCCAAGCACGAACAGTTTGTCGTTCGTTTGCGGTGGTTTCTAAAAATGTAAAGAGGGTGTTTTCGTCACCAAGGGCGAGATAACTGTCAGCGAGTAGATCACTCACTTCGATGCTATCTGGAACAATCGTATTTGCGATTTCTAAAGAAGCAGCAGCGCCATGGGGATCTCCAAGTTCGAGGAGGCATTGACCAAGGTGAAAATGCGCCTCCCAATCGCCTGGGTGCATCTTCGTTATCTCTGAATAGCTTGCAGCCGCATCGCTCCATCTGCCCTGCCACATTGCAAAACTACCCTTGTCCATGAGCGCGGTTGTGCTTGGTTGTCCACAGGCAGTTACATACAATGCTGTTGAAATGGATAGTAATACTGTTGCTAATTTCATGACAAGATCTCCTTCTTTCTATGTCACATGAATGCTTTGTCCATGATACGGTAGACATACGAACTATGGCAGCCCCTACCAAAGAACAATCTTTCCCTACAGTTGTTTTAGAACATGAAATGCCAGATGGAACTACCCATTTTGACTGGTTGCTCGCGGTTGACCCGCTTGGTGAGAAACCACTCATCAGTTTTCGAACAACCCAGCGGCCAGATTTGTTGACAAACAACGAGTGGGTTGATCTTGAAACAAGGCCAGATCACCGACCCGAATACCTCACATTCGAGGGGCCATTGGAAGAGAACAGGGGTACTATTCGCCGCCTTGGTGTTGGGGCGATTCAGCAATGGCAACAATCAATGAGCGGATGGCAGATGGTCATCGAGTGGGAGGGCGGTCCAATCGTTCCCCTTGAAGTGACGACAGGAAGTGTTGTCCGATTGCGACTCATGCCAACAAAACAAGATGAAAAGCAAACAGATGATATTCCTCTTGCCGGAGATCTTCCCATTTCAGATTCTTCTGGACCCGAGGGGTTGACTCGAAAAATTACTGCCTTTGGCGCAAAAAATAAACATGAGGACTCGTGGAGCAGGGTTCCAAACACAAATGGAACAGGGGCTATCCACGTTCGTACATTTCATAGCAAATTAACAGATGACGCGTTGAATTATCTTGATCAACAAGTCAACGAGTGGCTTGATGCTCATCCTCAATATGAGGTAAAACAAGTGAACACGACGATTGGTACCTTTACTGGAAAAGTAAAAGAACCTCATATTATCTGCCAAGTTTGGGTATAAAAAATTTCCATGAAACGAGACGATCACATTTGTGTTTGCCACCACGTGTCAATTCAGAAACTTGAAAATTATTTAAAAAGGGAAAACCCAACCGTTGCTTCGCAATTATCAGAATGTTTGGGCGCGGGCACATCATGTGGATGGTGCATTCCTTTTTTAGAAAAAATGCATAAACTTCATGGTGAAGGAAAAGCGGTGGAACTCGGTGTCTCCTACGAAAAGTACACGAGTCGCCGGAAGGCTCACAACGAGAAGAACTCTTCGTAACCCAGACAATGTCCGATCGAGAGAGAAACATTCCAAAAGAAATTGGTGGATACCAAACCATCAATATTCTTGGGGAGGGCGGAATGTCTGTGGTCTATCTTGCGCTTCAAGATCATCCACGACGAAAAGTGGCTATTAAAGTATTGCGAGGCGGAGTCTTCAGCCCCACTGCTTCCCGCAGATTTCATCTTGAAGTGGAAATCCTCGGAAAACTCGACCACCCATGGATTGCAAAGGTGTTTGATGCAGGAACGCACGACGATGGGAATGGAGCGACACCATACTTTGTGATGGAACACGTCACAGGTGCGAGAGAACTCTCATCCTTTCTCGAAGAAGAAAAATTAGAGCGGCGAGAGGTTCTCAAGCTGTTTGCGATGATTTCTTCTGCAATCGAACATGGTCACCACCGCGGTGTTGTGCACCGAGATTTGAAACCAGGAAACATTTTGATCGACGGAAATGGTGAACCAAAGATTATCGATTTCGGGGTGGCACGATCGATCGACAGCAATACAGTCGGTGAAGAGGCAATGACTGAGGCTGGGCGCCTTGTTGGAACAGTGCAGTTTATGGCCCCAGAACAAGTCGATCCAAAGGTGAAAGACATTGACGCTCGATGTGATGTGTATGCACTTGGGGTGGTGTTGTATCAAATGCTAACAGCACGCCTTCCTCGAACTCTTGAGGGATTGCCCATTTATGAGGCAGTACGACAAATCTGTGAAGAAGACCCCGTTCGACCGACGGTGTATGACAAAACGATTGACCCGAACCTAGAAGCGATCATTATGAAAGCGATACAAAATGATCGAGAAAAACGCTATCAATCTGCGGGTGGAATGGGTCGAGATATGCTTCGATATCTCGGGCATCGCCCTATTAAGGCAAGGAAAGTTCACGCGTTCGATCGAGCGAAACTTTTTGTCTTCCGGCACAAGAAACCGCTACTTGTTTCGTCAATGGTCACAATTCTTGTGGCGACAATTGTTGGAGTGTTTCTTTATATTCAAGATGTAGAAGTTGCAGAGATAGAGCGTCTTGAAGAAGAAATTTCTGAATTGCGAACATCAAAAGACACAACGAACTTGCCACCTCCGTCCCCGGCGGATCCCCAGCCAGTTGTTCCTCGCTTTACGCTTCCAGTTGATGCACGCGGTGTTGTGATTTCAGGCGATGGATCGGTGCTTGCTGCAGTCGACAACGACGACTTTTTTGTATGGAACATAGATGGCAAACACGTTCAAGTCCCTCCCATGAATATTGATCCCACCTACGCAAAGCTATCCCTTTCAAGTGATGGTGAAACCCTTGGAGTTGTCGCTGATTCGAAGTGTAGAATTGCAAACCTCAACATTGCAGGTGACCAGAATCCATACGTCTCATCTAGATTTAGCAGACCACTTGCCGCAGCGGTGACAACAGCGGTCGATTCTTCAAGAATTGCAATTGCGGGGGATAATATGACCTTAGAAGTTTTAGAAGATGGCGAAAAGATCAAACGCGTCGCATCTGAAACCGGTCAATACCTACAAGTGCTACTACCCCACAGTGATCAAGTCGTTGCAGCAACTTCACGATGGGTCTTTGTGTGGAACAATACGTTTCCTACAAACCCAGAAAAATTTGCTGGGGTACAAAATCCAATTGCACTAGGAATCTTAGGGGAAAGTCCGGTGGTGTTTGGTTCAAACGGGGAGGTGGCAATGATCCAAAACGGTCACCCTGTTTTACGCAACGTAGAAATTCCAGATATTGCTCGTTTCGCCTCATTTAGCCCCTCAGGGAAACACCTTGCTTGCATCGTTGGCAACAAGGTTTTTCGGTGTGACCTTCGTAAAAAAACCAGTGATTTTGTGTATGAATTAGTCTCTCAAGTTGCTGGTATCTCAATCAACAACGATGGAGCCATCGTGTGTTGGACTGAAGTGGGCGATGTTTTTGTTTTCGAAGAGTGATTAGTCGTCAAACACACTATCGCCATCAGCGTTCACTGCGGGCAACGTAGAAATTGGTTCGTTGAGTACATCGAGGATGAGTTCTAACCTGTTTGCCACATACTCCATGGACTTGGGCCGGCTCTCTTCTTGAGGTTGGATGCAATCCATGATTTGTTTGGAGAGAAGTGGATGGATCCTTGGGTTCCGCGAGTGTGGCGGGTCAGGCAAGGCAATCTTTTCAGTATCCACAGCACCGGTAAGTAAACCATCGGTAGAATTCTTAGGCGGCATTGCTGTTGGGATTACTTCGCCAACAAGGACCCAATACATCATCGCACCAAGGTTGTAAATATCTGTCTTAGGCGTAATCTCACCCCGATGTGCCTGCTCGGGAGCCATGTATCCGGGTGTCCCTTGAATTCTTTTCTTTACTGTACCTATGGCACACGCCTGCCCAAGGTCAATGATCTTAACACAGTTGTGCTCATCAATAAGCACGTTGTTTGGTTTGATATCAGCGTGCACAAACCCACGATCGTGCATATGCGCAAGCCCCCGAGCGATCTGGCTAAAAATATCAACCGCTTTCCCGTGGCTTTTTGGCAATTGTTGGTCGAGTGTTGTTGCATCCACAAGTTCCATAATCATGGAAACCGCAGTGATTTTAAGCATTTTGCGGTGGCGTACAAGTTTGACGGTTTTACGAATAGATTTATGATCGAGTTTTGAACCAATGGCGTACTCTTGCTCAACCTGATCTAAAAACCGTTGAGACTTTTCATCTGTCTTCACAACATGTTTGAGCGCAGAAACCTGCTTCGTTTTTGGGTGTTGGACTGCGTACAACATCGAAGCAGCGCCCTCGCCAAGCTTTGCAAGGACGTTGTATGTGCCAATTTTTCGAGGCTGTGTCCGGTTTGTACTCATAGAATCAAAGGTGCTGTGTCCCGCGTGCGAAGATCTTACGCGGCACAATAGAAATGAGCACTTAGGGTACCCGTTACGAAGGTTTGATTCAACTAGAAAGAGGGTGCGATATCAAGCAATTGGCTTCGAAATTGTGCTTCAGCGAAAAATGTGCCAGGGGAAGGGGCGTCTCGCTCAGATTGTTGGAAATTGCTTGCTAGATGAACATTTTTGGATTCTATCGACAACTCGTTCTGTAGTCGTTGGACAAGCCGAGAGAGGTGAAGAATCTGTTTTTCTGTGAAGGGTCGGCGGTTCCCATTACCAACCAAACAGATCGTGATGACATGTTTGTCCCAGCGTTCAGGTGCTATGGCAACTGGTCTTGCCGCAAGTGTTTGGGTTAACCACCGTTCGCTTGCGTGAACAGCACCATCACCAAGCCCATTTCCATTCCCAATCACAAAATGGAAACCGAGTCCATCGAGTCCGCCAGCAACGTGGCTGCGGTGAATTGATTCAATTGATCCTGCTGGTTCACCGAGATGATGTACCACAATGCCCGACCAACTTGATGGGATGATGGGGGTTGTTCCGCTAAAAATGGGGTCTACTTCTGGACGTTCACTCATTGAGGAGACATTCGTCAAGAGCATGCCTCCCCGCACGTCCCCTCCCCCGATTTGTAAAAGAACGAGCATGGTTGAGATGACAACAAAGAACGAGCCCCAAACAATTTGGGTTCTTTTTGAGAGCATCCTTGCAAAATCGTTACGCATGTACAGTGATCATCCATGCCAGACGCGAACGTATGGCTATGCGTAGTTTATCGGGTGAAACCCCCCCTCGGACTTTATAAAGCGTGATATCGGACGAAATAGATAAGAAAAACTCAAGGGGTGCATTGCACCGTGCGAGTGTCTTGTGTGTTCATCTTCTGTGGCGACCAATGCGATTTCGAATCGCGGGCTCTGGTAGTCCATATTCATTTGGTTGCTCTTTGAATTTTGGACCGTGGCGAATCGTGTCATACGAATCAAATTGGGTTTGATTTTTCTCCGTCTCTGTGAACAAGGTTCGGTGGCAGCCGCAGAGAGATGTGCAGAGAACCAAAAGCAAAACAACAGAGAGCAGCCGTCGTGACATACCTTGATGGTACCTATTTGTTAGATGGAAGGTGGGAGAGAACTTCGTCAATCAGCCCATATTCCAACATTTCCTCAGGGTTGAGCCATTTGTTGCGCTCGCAATCCTCATGAATTACCTTTTGGTCTTTCCCAGTTGCGTCTGCGTAGATTTGGAACAAGATGTCTCTCAGTCGAAGCATTTCACGGGCCTCAATTTCAAGATCAGTCGCCTGCCCTTCGAGCACACCGCTCAGCAATGGCTGGTGCATCAAGTTTTTTGCGTGTGGGAGCGAAAAGCGTTTCCCCTTTGTTCCGCTCGAAGCGATGACCGAGCCCATGGATGCAGCTTGCCCGATGATATAGGTTGATACATCACATGGAATAAAATTCATCGTGTCTACAATGCCAAGGCCAGCGGTTACTGAACCACCGGGTGAGTTGACATACAAGTTGACATCACTTTTTGGATCATCATTGGCAAGGTACAGGAGTTGTGCAACGACAAGATTTGCAGACTCGTCCATGACAGGACCACCAAGGAAAATGATGCGATCGTTGAGTAGCCGAGAAAAAATATCATAGGAACGTTCACCCCGTCCGGTTTTTTCAACCACTATTGGTACAAGTGTAGACATTCGTTAGTCCTTCTTCTTATCGTCTTGGAGTTTGAAGACCTCGTCAACAAGCCCGTATGCTTTTGCTTCATCTGCTGAGAAATATTTATCTCGTTCACCATCTTCCGAAACAGTTTCGATTGATTGCCCCGTGTGGCTCGCGATGATTTCATTCAATGTACGTTTTGCTCCAATGATTTGTTCCGCTTGGATCTGCACGTCTGTTGTTTGACCGGTAATTCCACCATATGGCTGGTGAATCATGACTTTTGCATGTGGAAGGATGTGTCGCTTCCCTTCTTCTCCCGCACAAAGAAGAACGGCAGCACCACTGTATGCGCGGCCTACGCAGTACGTCGCAACATCAGAACTGATGAATTGCATGGTGTCATACATTGCGAGTGTGTCATCTACCGCACCACCGGGGCTGTTGATATACAGGTTAATCTGCTGACCCTTTTTTTGGTCTTCAAGATACAACATCTGCATCATGACTCGAGCGGCAGATGCCTGATTGATTTCTCCAATGAGAAAGATCACCCTGTTTTCAAGCATGAGTTCATCGAGCGACATTTCTCTCGTTCGCTGAACACTCATTGCCATGGGTTGTACTGGTGTATAGGACCCAGCAACTCTTGCAAGGTCAACACCACTGTATTGTTCAAATTCTTGTTGATTCATCATAAGTAAGTCGGATCCTTCCGAAGCGGCGGCATTGTATCACTTTGCCAAAAGCTGTTTTACACAAAACTGTTTGGGTCGTCGATCGTAGCGGGACCTCTCGTATCTCCAGGGTCATCTTCTCGACCTAATGGCAAATAAATATTAAAAAGTGTTCCACCATGTGGTGCGTCTAGGATGTTGATCGTACCTTGATGTTCTAGAACAATTTTTCTTGAAACTGCGAGTCCAAGCCCAGTTCCCCGTTGCCCTTTTGTTGAGTGGAACGCTCGAAACACCGCCTCTCTCTGAGATGCGTCAATTCCGGGACCATTGTCTTCAATTGAGATCTTGACCAAATCGCCAGAACGGGGAATGGAGGCGAGTATCGCGACAATCCCGATTTTAGAGGGGGCTGCCTCAACGGCGTTGTTCAAAATGTTGAGAAGAACTTGTAAAACAGCTGTTTGATCGACGGGAATTGGTGGCATGTCCTCTTCGATATCAATTCGGATGGAAACCTTTTTTCGCTCAGCTGCTCCTCGCACAAGCGAGACAGCGTCTTCAATAATCATCGAGAGGTTGACAAGTGAAATTTCTGGGTGGCCTGCCCTTGACCACGCGAGCATGTTGAAGGTGAGGGCATACACCCTGTCTAAGTTTCTAGCGAGGATTGGCCAACCTTCACGCGCGAGTTCAAGATCACCTCGGCTAAGCGCGAGTTCAATTGCACCTGCACCACTACGAAGTCCTTGCAATATATTTTTTACGCTGTGGCTGATCGAAGCAACAGTTTCCCCCATCGCGGCTAGCCGCTCATGATGCAATCTTGTCCGAACGAGGTTTGCAGTCAAAATGGCAAGCCCCGCATGCTCTGTTGCTGCAGTCAGCAGTTGAAATTCTTCGTCGGTCCACTGTCTCGTCGCAGAATGGGACTCGAGTAAAATAGCGCCAAGAACTTGGTCGTGCGCGATAAGCGGAACACAAATGCACCCCCGAATTTCAGAGTTTGTAACGGAAGTGTCTCGAGAAAATCGAATATCTTCGCGAATGTCTGAGATTAAAAGACCACGGCGTTCATTACAAACATGTAAGACGAGAGATTCGCAATACGGGTTTGCTTGGTCCCGCAGGTTGCCATCGACCGCTTCAATTGAAGTAATGATGTGTCCATCATCGTTGAAGATCGCACCAATTGTTCGGTCGGGTTTGAATTCATCTGCAACAACCGCAATAAGCCGTTGCAAAATCGCAGTAGCATCAACAGTTCCCGCAGTTGCAGCAGTCAGGCGGTAGACCATCCGCAAATGGTTTTTAGCTGCTTGAAACGAATGTGGGGAGGTTACGATCACCGACTCGGCGCTCGTATCAAGGCTCGTTGAAGAAAGAATCGTTTCAGTTGGAAGTGACGCACGTTCCGTAACCAGGAAAAGTGTTGATCCACACCCCACTTCGTCGTTTGGGCGAAGGGCGACGCGATCTACAACTCTTCTGCCATTGAGGAACGTCCCGTTCGATGAATCAAGGTCTCTGAGAAACCACTTGTTACCATCTGGTGTCAACTCAGCGTGCCGTCGGCTCACTGTTGGATCAGTGATGGGCAGCGATTCAGATGACCTTCCAATGAGTTGCGGTTCGCCTTGGGGTAATGGAAAACTGCTTCCCAAATCAGCCCCATCAATGACTTCAAGCACCAACATACCACCCATCGTACCCGACAACGCGCCCGACACGCGCCCGACGACGTACCCAAGGAGCAGGGTGCCGTATGATGTGTTGATGGCAGGTCAGCCAAAATTTGATGCAACGATGCGGTTTGTGGTTCTGTATGGCAAAGACTCATTTTTGCTCTCGAGATACGCATCTGATTTTGAATCGATCCTTCAAGACGCATTCGGGGATGTGGATCGGGTTACGTTTGATGGTGAGAATGTCGATTTGGCGGCTGTGCTTGATGAACTTCGCACATACGATTTGTTAATGCGACACAAACTCGTTGTCGTTGATCATGCAGATTCTTTTCTCGCGGCGAAGGACTCGGGGGCATCGTCCACGCGAAAGTCGCTAGAACGGTATGCAGAATCCCCAGTGGACTCTGCAACGCTACTGTTGCGAGCACCAACATGGAGAAAGGGAAATCTTGACAAGGCAGTAAACAAGGTAGGTCTTGTGTATAAATTGCAAGAACTTAGCGAACACGATTCAGTTCGTTGGTGTATTGGCCGTTGCGGGAAAGAGCACGGCGCAACACTTGATTCAAAAGCTGCGCAACTGTTAGTTCAACGAATTGGCACAAACTTAACAAGACTTGATGGGGAACTTGCAAAGTTGGCTGCAAAAGTTGCACCAGAGACCACCGTCTCGTATGAAGACGTTGTAGAACTCGTTGGTATGAGTCGAGAAGAGCAGGCGTGGGAAATACAATCAGTCGTTCTGTCGGGCAACTCTAGTGCAGTGCTTACCAAATTGGGGGAACTGATCGACATTTCTCGTCAGCCAAGAGAATTGCTCGTTTGGTCAATTGTGGATTTGTCTCGGCGGTTGGCTGCAGCATCCGCAATGCATGCAAGTGGAACTGCTTCAGGCGAAATACGTCGTGCACTGAAACTGTTTGGAACAAGTGGCGACCGAATCATCGCGATATCAAAACGCCATACGCCAAGCGATTTTGCGAACCTGTTCACAGACACCGTTGCAATGGATGCAAAAATGCGGAGTGGAAACCTAGACACACGGCGTGGTGTAGAACTACTCGCTTTGCAGGTGTGTACAAAAATTTCCTAATCTACACAAGCGACGATCCTGTCATTTCTTGGGGTTGTGGAAGTTCCAAGAATGTCAAGATTGTTGGGGCGATATCAGCAAGAGTGCCCCCCTCTTTTAAGGAGTGGTTTTTCCAACGTTCTCCAACAACGTGAAGCGGTACATCGTAGGTGGTATGCGCGGTGTCTGGCTCGTTCGTTTTCACGTTCCATGTTCGTTCCGCATTCCCGTGGTCAGCAGTGATAATGACTGAGCCGCCTACTCTGAGTGCTGCTTCTGTGATGCGGCGCGTGCATTCGTCGACAATTTCAATCGCTTTCATGATTGCAGGAAGGTTGCCCGTGTGCCCAACCATATCACCATTTGCAAAGTTCACAACGATCAGTGATGGGCATGTTTCACGTGCGAGTTGCTCAAGTACGCCTAGACAAACTTCTTCTGCAGACATTTCTGGTTTTTGGTCGTATGTAGAGACGTCTGTTGGGCTAGGAACCAAAACTCTCGACTCGCCTTCGAAGGGCTCTTCTTGATAATCATTAAAAAAGAATGTGACGTGTGGAAATTTTTCTGTTTCCGCGCATCGAAATTGTTGAAGGCCAGAATCAGAAATCACAGAACCAAGGATGTTTTGCATCGGTTCGGGCTTCTCAAACGCAACAGCAGAGACGGGCAACTCAGTTTCATATGCTGTCATCGTGACATAAAAGAGGTTGGTAAATGGAACACCCCTATCAAATCCACCTCGAGGCACCTTGCTCCAGGCTTCGTCTGACAACACAAACGCTTTCGACAATTCTCTTGGCCGATCACCACGGTAGTTGAAAAAAATCACACTGTCGCCATCTTGTATGCATGCAACAGGTGTTCCGTTTGCATGAACAATTCGAGTTGGAACAATGAATTCATCACCTTGCATGGCAGAACTCGTTGGATTTTTGTAATACGCCTGCACAGCCGAGGTCGCGCTTTGCGCACAAGCCGAGGTTGTGTTGGTTTTTCCGGTTAGAGTTTCAAATGCCTGTTCGATTCGCGCCCATCGGTTGTCTCGATCCATCGCATAAAACCGTCCCATGACAGAAGCGACAGTTGCGTTTGTTCCTGCGATTTTTTTCTCAACTTCTTCAACAAAACCAAGCCCGGTGTTTGGAGAACAGTCTCGGCCGTCTGTAATGATGTGAACAAAAATTTTGCAATCTTTAGGGGCTGCGTCTAACAGCGCACACAGGTGCGAAATATCGCTATGCACCTTTCCATCGCTGACGAGACCGATGAGATGCAGGGCATTTCCGCGTATTCCTCGTTCAAATGCGCTTGTAAACGCATCGTTACTCTTGAATGCGCCTTCTTCGATTGCATTGTTGAGCCGCACAAGTTCTTGCGGAACAATTCTTCCTGCTCCAATGTTTTGGTGCCCAACTTCACTGTTACCCATAGTTTGGTCTGGCAAACCAACCTGCAAACCAGAAGTCTGAATGAGCGTTGTCGGCCAATCTGCGTGCAACGAATCCGCAAACGGGGTGTTGGCTTGTTCAATTGCGTTGTATGCATCCATTGATGCGTCAGGGTTTTGACCCCATCCATCTCGAATGATCAGAACTGCAGGTTTTTTGTTATCCGCCATATTGTTTTCTCATTTTTTTGAGTTCTCGTTCGTTTCTTCCACGAGCACCTGTGATGTATTTGTTGATGATAGATAAAACGGCGGCATTTCCACGTGTTTTTGCGATGGTCGGTGCAAGAATACGAAGGTCATCGCAAGCATACACCCCTCGCACGTTTTCAACCAGAACGTCCACTGCCGAATCAGGAAAGAGAGACGCAAGTTGCCAGAGCATATCTCGTTCAAATCTGTTCGGTGATGGCACTTTTCTAAAGGCCCACAAAAATGGTTTGTGTGCTTTTGCTCGGAACAAAGCTGGGAGCGATGCCCTTGAGGTCAGGGTGTCGGCAACTCCTTCTTTGTTTGCGTTGTTCCAGAGCTGAAGTGCGATTTTGTCTCTTCCAATGAGCGTAGCGAGTTCAATCGCCTTCGAAAAAAACTCATCGCTTGGGGATGTTACGACTTGTTCTACATACAGTTTCGCCTGATCGACAACGTTTGTATATTCAGGTCGAACAACAGCGGCGACCCTGCTTCTATTTGTTACGCCACTTAGACCACATACCATGCGAGGGTCACCGATGGTGTTGATTCTCCACGGTTCACCGATCTTCCCCTGCTCTGCAAACCACCGAGACGCAATGAGAAAGGGGACAAGGTTCGATGTTCTACGTATTACTTCAACAGGCGGAACAAAGGCTTGTAACATCGGTTCGTGCGAAGAACCAACGTAGGCATAGACACCCCGATCAAGCCACGTCCCCCCAACAGTTGTGCGGATATCCGGGTTTTTAAGTGACCAACTATGAACGAACTGTAAAATTGCGGGCGTGTTTAGAATTGGTAGCCACGTGGGTGCAACTCGCGTGTCGGTAAGTTCTAAAAAATCTTTGTTTCCTTTCGACGTAAAAAAAATAGCATCTGCCCAAACACCACCAGTAGCAATTTCGAGAAGATCATCTAGGGCGCCCGCTGTTTCGGTGAGCGAAACACCGATTGATGGCAACAGTTCTTGCAAGTTTTTCGGTCCATAATTCCCCCAAATTCCATCGTCGGGATACGTGTTGCAAAACCAATACGCCGTTCTTGGTAGAAAGAGACTGCACGCCGCGGTGTATGCGGAACGTTTTTGTGAGCCAAAAACCCATCCGCACCACGCATACCGTATTCCGTTTTTTGATCGACCAATGAGGTCTGTGGTTGCGATAGGGTTTTCTTTCGCACCCAAAAAATTGGCGCGAGGTGACATCGTCATACACACAGTAATCGTAGAGATTGTGCTACCAAACGAGTTTGCAAGTTCCTCAATGTCTTGCATATATTGTTCTGTTTGGGAGGTATCCCAAGTGGTGGTTGTGTTGGGCCAATCGTTCACGAAAGAAAGCCTTTGACCTCTTCCGGCTGCGAGTGCGACAGCTGCAATTCTTGCGCGATCGTTTTTGTTGGTAACAACTAAACCGGTGGGGGTCATGTCCAAGTCAAGAAACGCGGTGTTGGGCGATTGGTTTCCTCCCCACGCCTTTGCAATGGCACTGTTTGCAGACAATTCAAAATCATCAATAGGTTTTCCAACCGGAGATCTTCGCCAAACGACTTGCGGTTGAAAACGTCGGATGAACATTGGGGCAAACCGATTGTCATCAAACAGAACGGGCCAACGTGCATCTGGTGACCACTTTGAAAGTTCATCGAGATACGTTGCCTCATCTGGCACAAGAACAACTTGGTTCAACAGGGGCAACGTGTGTTGGAGCGTTACTTCTTGCGTGCCAATTTCAAGTGCCGAAGCGAGCTCACCACTTGCCTCAGGGGTGGGTTGTAAAACAAGCGAGAAAAGTGCGGCGTAGAACAACATCTTTGTTATCGACCACTGTTGAACACGAGGTTATCTCGACCGGGAATAATGACATCCGCAATCTCAACACACTCCAAGAAGGATTCTTTTGCACGTTCTATATCTGCGCAGTTTTGCAACACTGATCCCCGTTCAACGTGCTCCCTCGTTGCCACTGCATCTCCCGTAATAAGAACGGTTTTTTGGGGAAGAGGAAGTAATAACCCACAACCGCCAGATGTAAAACCTTGAACCGGAAACAGATCAACGCCCGCAAAGGGTTTGTCGGGTGTTGCATCAAAGTTTTGAAGAAGTTCTAGGTGTGTGTTCAAAATAGTGACGACCTCTCTGTCTTCTTCTGATCGTTCTATCTCACTTTGAATCGCCGCAGAAGCAGAAAGAATTTCTTGTTCATGCATCAACCATTTTGCATGCCCAAGACCCCCAAGGGTTCTTCTTCTGTCGGGGTCATAACTCGTAAGAAAGACGTGTGAAATATCGGAAAGCGTTAAGCCCCAACGTTCATCAAGTTTTGACTCTAGGAGTTTTGGCGGAAGAGAGGGGTCGACAAGCAGTGTTGCACCATCTGTTTTAATGACCGATGTTGTAGCGTGCCCAACACGTGAATCACCCCGTTCGTTCCAGTGTGGATGCCGTGGCAGCGTACCAATTGAAACAACTCTCCAGTCCATTAATTACTCCATGTTTGCATCGTTTGCCATTGCCTTAAGTAAACCGTCGGGGTCTTCTTGCATGGCTTTGAGTCGCTCAATCACAAGTGGTGGGATGATCCCTATCAACCTGTCGAGATCTCCGCCAAGTGCAGCGATTTGCCGAATCAAACTTGAAGATGTGAATGCGTATGTTTCACCCGTAACTATAAAAACAGTTTCTATGTCAGCAACTTGGCGGTTGGTAATGGCAAGTTGCGTTTCGGTTGCAAGATCGGTCACGTTCCGTATGCCGCGGATCAAGGCGTTTGCGCCTTTTGCCTTTGCAAAATCAACGGTCAAACATGTATATCGCTCAACGGTGACATTTGCAGATGAAGGATCATTTCCAAGGAGTTCGTCAATGAGTGTCGTCGCCATTGCGATTCGATCTTCAACGTTGAAGAGTGCTGCTTTGTCGGGATTGAAGCCAATACCCACCACTATTTTGTCGAACAAAAGTCGAGATCGTGCAATGACATCAAGATGTCCCGATGTGATGGGGTCAAAAGACCCGGCGTACACAGCTATATGCTCTTTCATACGTGCGATTGTACGGTCTAAACGGTATAACCGTTACAAACAGACCTACAGAGTTCTAGGAGTCTTTTTCAACCCATTTTCAGTTTGCACCATACGTAAAGATATTCGACTGTTTGCGTGAACAACACATTGCTCTCTTTTCTCCTCCTGTGTAGAGCCTGCTGATCGGTTGATCGCAGGCACATACTCCTCTCTCTGGTCGATCCTCCAATCGATCACATGAAAACGGGCTCCCCGCAGAATTGCGGGGAGCCCATTTCATTGGATCTGTCACGATTGTTATACGGCTGCTGGTTCAGGAAAATCAACAACGGTATCGTTCATGTGGTTGTAGTAACTCGTGAAGGTCATAATGGAGATGCCTGCTGCTACTTCAATCGCGGCTTCGGTGTTGTATCCTGCAGCCATAAACGCAGCGAGAGTTTCATCGCTGACGTTTCCAACTGTATCAAGTGATTCGCTGGTGAAGTCAATCAACGCTTGTATTTTGGGATCATCCGATGTTCTGCGGCGGATATTTGCACAATCATCCTCACTGAGCCCCATGCTGCCTGCAATCATTGTGTGTGCAGCGGTGCAGTACGCACAGTGAAACTTCTCGGCAGCGAGCAGTTGCACAACTTCGCCCTCAGTTGGTGTCAATCCACCAGCCTTGGAACCCTTGCCCCAAGCCATAAACGCCTCAAAAAGGGCGGGATGAGCTGCAAGTCCTTTGTAGATATTGATTTGCTTGGCCTTGAGTGGTCCATTTAGCAAGTCTGCGCCTGCTCCAGAGTCTGTTGTGGGGTCTATGTTTTTGAGCCGTGGCATGGTAGCCTCCTTTTGTTTTGATCAAACATATAGAAATGTGTCGACATGTAGATTGTAACAACCTTGCTATGCATTGCAAACAAGGTTGCCCAATCCAGCTGTCTCTAAAATCATCTTAAAGTTGTCTGAGAACACGAAGTTGTGATCTGGAAACGCAGTTCCGGCCAAATTGTTGTCAATATGACTAAACATGAGTTCGATTCGACCGATTCGCTCCCATGCCTCGCCCCCAGCAACCCGCTTGTCTACTGTTCCAATTGTTGCGGCTCCCCCATCGTCGATTCGATCGAGCGTTGCGTCGTACCGCACCGTGTCACCTGCGGTGACATCGCTCTGAAAGGTGGCTTTTGTAATTTTGGCGAGGATGACTTTTTCTTTGAATGAAGAAGTGGTGCCCACGAGAATACCCGCAGTTTGAGCCATACCCTCAATGAGAAGAGATGCTGGCATGACCACTTGGCCATCAACAAGATAGTCGTGCAGGTGTTCTTCGGCGAGGGAGACGTTTTTAATAGCCACAAGCCTGCGATCTGCCTCGTAGTCAATGATTCTATCGATCCAAAGCCAACGCATCCCTCGTTAGCCCGCAAGTTTGAGTTCGACGAAGGTGACAAGGGAGTTCACCGTGATTGCGTCGCCTAGTTTTGAAATGCTTCGGTCGCCATTTTCAATCGCATCGAAGTCTACGTGCGACATCCTCCCTTTCAGCATTTCAAGACCCGCGTCAGTTAACGTACCTCCGGCAACCCATTCTTCATTATCAGTGAGGTTTTCTGGAAACAATTCACCCTGAGAAATCTTAATGCCGAAGGTTTTTTCGATTCGGAAAACGATATCAAGAAAATCGATCGATTCGGCCCCAAGATCAGCAACAAGGCTCGCTTCTGGAGTGACTTCATCTTCATCGACGCCGAGTGCATCGTCTAATACTTCTTGGATTTTTGAGAAAATAGCGTCGCGGTCCATGCCGGTCTCCTGTGTAAATCTATTCAATTCGAGCAGGTCGCATTGTAAAGCGACCTGCAACGGCTGTTTCTGGTTCTTGCCCGTCCCTACGTAGAACGGTGCCCTTTCCTTTGCAAGGTGTCGAGCCATCTTCGGCCGTTGTACCTGCTGTGATCTCCACCCGCAATGCATCACCCGGGCGAACCATCGCGCCGTATTTTACGGCTTTTACTTCGCCAAGGACAAGTCTCTCCCCGTTTGGGGTAAGCAAACATGAAGCTGCTTGTACCATTGCTTCAAGCATGAGAACGCCGGGAAGGATGGGAAAACTCGGGAAGTGGTCCGCGAGATATTCTTCAGCGAGTGTGACCTGCTTGATTGTCACAATTCGCGATTCTTCTTGCTCTAACACCTGATCTACAAGATCAAACTTCATAGGCGGCGAAGTATACCGCACCAATCAGGTGCCTGGCACCAAGGCGACCCTTGGTGTTGGGTACCGCTTGGCAAAAGGCGAAAAAACGACTATCCTATGCCGTTTCTGAGGCGTTTTCGCCACATCACAAAACACACCATTTTTTGGAAAAAACTGGAATTACACATGTCAAGTACAGGTACAGTAACGCAGGTCATCGGTTCAACATTCGACGCACAATTTGCGCTTGAAAATTTACCGGAAATTTACAACTCGGTTGAAGTCAACATTGAGAGTGAAGGTGAAAAAATAAAACTTGTTGGTGAAGTAAATAAACACTTGGGTGGCGGACGTGTTCGTTGCGTTTCACTTGGAAGCACCGACGGTCTTCGTCGCGGTCAAGAATGTGTTGACACCGGCGCACCGGTAACAGTCCCTGTTGGTGAAGGTGTCCTTGGCAGAGTGTTCAACTTGTTTGGAGAACCAGTTGATGAACGCGGCGATGTGAACTATGAAAAGCGAATGCCAATTCACGCTTCGCCCCCAAAAATTGCAAACCTCAATCCTAATTCAGAAATCCTCGAAACGGGTATCAAAGTGGTTGATCTTCTTTGCCCCTTCGTTCGTGGTGGCAAAATTGGTTTGTTCGGCGGTGCTGGTGTGGGTAAAACTGTTGTGATCCAAGAAATGATTGCTCGTGTTGCACGCGACTTCGATGGATATTCCGTATTTGCCGGTGTAGGCGAACGAACCCGCGAAGGAAATGACCTTTGGCTTGAAATGCAAGAAGCAGAGTTCACAAACGCAGAAGGCGAAACAGTATCAGTTCTCGACAAGGTTGCGATGGTCTTTGGCCAAATGAACGAACCACCAGGTGCACGCCTTCGCGTTGCACTTTCTGCACTCACGATGGCGGAAGATTTCCGAGATTCCTCTGGTAAAGAAACACTTATTTTTGTTGATAACGTCTTTAGGTTTACACAAGCTGGTTCAGAAGTATCAGCACTTCTTGGTCGTATGCCCTCAGCTGTGGGGTACCAACCAACACTCTCTACTGAAATGGGCGAATTGCAAGAACGAATTACATCAACAGCTGATGGGGCGATTACTTCTGTTCAGGCAATTTATGTACCAGCTGACGACCTTACCGACCCCGCGCCTGCAACAACATTTGCACACCTTGACGCATTCGTTGTTCTTGAAAGAAAAATTGCTGAAAAAGGTATTTACCCAGCGATTGACCCACTTGCATCATCTTCACGTATTCTTGATCCACAAGTTGTGGGCGAACGGCACTATCAAGTTTCACGCCGTGTTCAAACGATCCTTCAACGCTACGCAGACTTGCAAGACATTATTGCGATTCTCGGTGTTGACGAGTTGTCTGAAGATGACAAATTGACCGTAGCTAGAGCTCGAAGAATCGAACGGTTCTTGAGTCAACCATTCCACGTTGCTGAACAATTTACAGGCTTCCCAGGCGTGAACTCCTCACTCGAAGAAACGATCGATTCATTCGAGCGACTTTGTGATGGAGAAGGCGACGATCTTCCAGAATCAGCGTTTATGTACGTTGGCACCCTTGAAGACGCAAAAGCAAAGGCAGAGTCGATGGCAGCCGCTGCAGTGTAAAGGCGACCCCTACCGCACAAAAATGCAGAGCTCGCAACGCACGTTGTGAGCTCTGTTTCGTTATACACTACTGCGTTCAAACAGAAGGAAACCCATATGTTCATTACCCCTATTTTGCTGACTGCTACGGTATTCGCCGACCGCCCAATTCCACAAACCCCAGAGGAGCTCACCGCAACGGTGCACGCAGCATTTACTGCAGCAGATGAAGAAGTTGCGGCGATCATCGCCATTGAAAACGACCAACGAACGTTCGAAAACACTGTTGGGGCTCTTGACGACATGATGGCTCGTCTCGATGGTGCTTCCAATATTCCCGCCTTTATGGCGTACGTGCATACGGACAAAAACATTCGAGATGCGGCGCAGGGCGCCATACAACTGTGGTCCGATTGGTCAATCGACTTTGCAACAAACGAAGATCTTTATAACGCAATCAAGGCATATGCAGACACCAACCCAAAACTCTCGGGCGAGCAGGCTCGGATGCTTGAACACACAATGCGAGAGTATCGCCGAAGTGGGATGGCACTCTCAAAAGAAGACCGAGAGCAATTGAAAACAATTCAAAAAGAACTTGGAACCTTAGAAATCGAGTTCGACACAAACATTCGAGAAGACAAGACGATCGTCCCGATTCCGCTCGGAGGTCTTGAGGGTGTTCCACAAGATGTCGTCGATCGGCTAGAGGTTATCGATGGCGTGTATCAGGTCACACTTGAGTATCCAACATTTGGTCCAATTATGGATTACTGCTCGGTTTCAGATACACGCAAAGCGGTTCGTATTGCATATTCAAAACGTGCGGGGCAAGAAAACGTTGATGTGCTTGAACGCATTATTAAATTACGAGACGAAGCATCTGACTTGCTTGGGTATGCAACGACTGCTGATTATGAAACCGAAGTCAAAATGTCAAAAAACGCTGCAACCGTTGCAGATTTTTATAAAAAACTACGTCCCGTTGTTCGTAAAAAAGCAGAAAAAGACTGGGCAGAACTTGTCGCCGCAAAACGAGAAGACCTTGGAGACCCAGAAGCAGAGTTTTACCAATGGGATTTCAGTTACTACTACGAAAAAATTAAGAACAACAAATACTCAGTCGATTCCCAACAAGTTCAAGAATACTTGCCACTACAAAATGTCATGGATGGTTTGTTTGAGATCACCCAAAACTTATATGGACTCGAGTACCGAGAAGTAACAGAAAACGCAACAGAACGTGGCACACCGCTTTGGCATGAGGATGTTCGCTTGTTTGAAGTTTGGGACACAAACACAGGCAAACAACTTGGTGAGTTTTACATAGATCTTCACCCCCGCGATGATAAATATTCACATGCAGCGCAGTGGGGACTTGTACAACACAAAGTCTGGGATGACGGAACAGAACAACTTCCTGTAGCCGCACTCGTTTGTAATTTTACAAAACCAACAGCTGACAAGCCATCGCTCATGACACATGACGAAGCAGAAACATTCTTCCACGAGTTTGGTCACTGCTTGCACACAATTTTGAGTGAAGCAAAAATTGCTGGATTTGCAGGGACAAGTGTTGAGCGCGATTTTGTGGAAGCGCCATCCCAAATGTTTGAAGAGTGGGTGTGGACCCCCGAAACACTTTCGCTGTTTGCAAAGCATTATGAAACAGGCGAACCAATGCCAGAAGAACTCATTGAGGGCATGATCGCTGCAAAGAATTTGCAAAGTGGCACCAAAACCGAGAGCCAAATTTTCTTGGGGATGATTGATCAGGCATATCACACGGACGAAGATGGTGTCGTTGATACAACGCAGGTTGCGTATGACATTCACGATATGACCCGCATGTACCCCCACACCCCTGGTACGCATTTTCAAGGAAGTTTTGGACATCTCACCGGGTATCAAGCTGGCTATTACGGATATATGTGGTCGCTCGTGTATGCTCAGGACATGTTTCAACGTTTTAAAGAACTCGGTATGTTGAGCCCAGAAGCGGGTGCGTATTACCGAGAAAAAATATTGTCCAAGGGTGGTACAGAGGACAGTTTGGATCTTGTAACTGCCTATCTAGGTCGCGAGCCAAGCATGAACCCATTCTTAGAATCACTTGGACTTGAGGTAGAAAACCCTGTTGATGTGCCCGGCGAATCTGTCTTTGGTACGCCAATGCAATCAGAGAGCGGGCTTCAATGGTGGGTCATCGACGAGGGGGATACATCTGCTCGTCAACCAAAACCAACGGATTTGGTCAAGGTGCATTACTCGGGCTGGTTAGAAGATGGCACAAAATTTGACTCTAGTGTTGATCGAGGGCAACCTGCAACGTTTCCCTTAAATAGAGTGATCCCCGGTTGGACTGAAGGGCTTGGGAACATGCACGTTGGGGCATCATATAAACTCCGAATTCCGGCTCATCTCGCGTATGGCTCGCGTGGAAGACCAAGTATTCCACCGGACTCAACTCTTATTTTCGATGTCGAATTGATAGACATCATGGACTATGCAAAGGTACCTCCAATGGAACAATTACCCGGCGATCCTGTAACAGGCGAAGCAACGACCAGCGATAGTGGTCTTTCTTGGTATGACATGAAAGAGGGCGGTGGCCCACAACCAGCAGGTGCGACAAGCACCGTAGAAGTGCATTACACCGGTTGGCTCAACGACGGAACGAAGTTTGATAGCAGCGTTGACCGCGGGCAAACCATTTCATTCCCCCTCAACGGCGTGATTGCTGGTTGGACAGAAGGCGTGGGCTCAATGCACGTGGGTGGAAAACGCAAACTTGTGATCCCTTCAAACCTCGGGTATGGACCAAATGGTATGCCGCCCGTGATCCCTGGTGGGGCGACATTGATTTTTGATGTCGAACTTGTGAGCGTTACCGACTAGACCCTACCCAACGTGGTGGAAACGCACGGCCTATCGAGGCTAGGGATACGTTTGGAAATGGCGAGAACGTGAAAGTTAGCGACAATATCAAGCAAAATCAAAGCAAACACCCGCTTGTTGTCGGGTGTTTGTTGCTTGGGCTTGCTGCCATTCCAGACGCGATGCTCATCCCAGTTCTGCACGATCTGACCGTCGCGAGGTTTGGGGTTTCTGAAAGTTCCGCTCATTTATTGATGGCTGTGAACTTGCTTGGGGCAGTATTGGCTGTTGGGGGGCTCGTTGTACTAAAAAGACGGCTTCCATCAAGTGTTTTGCTGCTGATTGCTGCCCTGTTTTCCTCGGTCATGATGGGAGCAATGGCGCTGACCCATTCGTGGTGGGTCATGCTCGCGCTTCGGTGTCTTGAGGGTGGTGCCGACTTGGTTTTACTTGCAATCCCCTTCCGCATGATCGCGGGGGCTGGTCGTCAGAATCGGTATGGGGGACGGATGGGCGGCGGGTTTACGACCATGATGGTTGCACTGGCAATTGGGGCTGGACTTGGCAGTTATGTAGGGTCAATAGCCCCCACGGCGGTATTTTGGATAGGTGCCACAATAATGGTTGTATTGTCGCTAAATGTTGCGTTTGTGAGGCGTACTGTTGATAACTTGCCGCCATCACCCAAACCACCCCCTCATGCCTGTCCGCTCATTCCAAGAGAATGGTTGGGTGCAGGCTTTCTGGCACTTGACCGTGGCCTCTCCGCCCTTGTTTCGACGACTTTGCCGATTTTGCTCGCTTCTGGGTTCAATGTGGGCAAAATGACCCTTGGAATCGCCTTGGGTGGGATGTTTCTATCTTTGGCGGTTTTCGCTTCTCCCGCTGGTATTCTTGCAGACCACTTTGGCGGGTTCAAGGTACGACTTGTTTCCTCGTTGATGGCGGGCATGGCACTTGCGGGGCTTGGGCTGATGGCATGGCTTCCCCCTGTCGTGGTATTGCCACCGTGTTTGCTCGTGTACGGTGTTGGGGCTGCTGGATTGATGCCCTCGGCATTTACGGCGGCTGTGAGATCCGAGGCATCGAATGTTGTCTTTAGTTCGCTGCAAGCAGCGGGACAGGCGGGATATGCAGCGGGTGTTCTTGCGGGTGCTTGGATTGTTGCGGTCATCCATTCGCCCGCCGACCATCTGCTTTCAACCCTGTTCCCGATTGCTGGCTTCGCGTTCATTGTGACGAACATTCTCTTCCTTTTGATCCTTGCAGTGCTCCCAAAAACGGTACGCTGAACAACGTGAAACGCTTCTTTACTGGTGTGGCCCTCTCCTTCTTGATTGTTGCTGTGGCAGTTGGCATTTTGGCATGGGTAAGTTTTCAGGCACCATCTTGGTATGTACCCTCAAATAAAGAATCCCCAGAAGTTGTGAGGCTTGCAGATCGGGCAGAGCATCACTTCAATGAAACAATTCATAAGGTGCGCCCCGAAACAGAAGTTTGGCGCATTCGTCTTGGTGACGAAGCCATGAACGCATGGCTTTCAGCTCGATTAGAGGGTTGGCTGACACACGATCAAGATATAGAGTTGCCACCAGAACTACACGATCCACAGGTACACGCCACGACTGGTGGTTTGTGGACGTACGCGAATGTAGAAATTTCTGATGGCTACCCGAGACCCCTAGGCGTTCTGTGGTGGGTTTGGATCGATGGTTCGACCACACACGTCGAACCGCTTGCAATACGGCTTGGCAAACTCCCAATTCCAATGTCGTTGTTCACAGAACAAATAGAAGAACTCCGCGAAGAGATGAAAGGGTTTGAAGCAAAAATACCCTTGCTCGATGATCGTGTCGTAGAGATTCAACACGTTGCCTTCGAAGATGGGGCGATTGTGATGACATGCCGCACGACGCTCCCTTAGTGCCCGTCATCGTTACAATATGCGACCTATGCCCACGATTACGATTGATGGAAAACCACTTGAGTTTGAACAAGGTCAGACGATTTTGGAAGTTGCGTTCAATAACGGAATCTCGATTCCACATTACTGCTACCACCCCTCCTTAAGCGTGGTTGCGAGTTGCCGTATTTGTTTGGCAGAGGTATGGGCACCAAACCCTCGAAACGAAAACAAACTCGAGCCAATGCCCAAATTGTTGCCAACATGCCAGACTCCCGCCGGTGATGAGAACGTGGTGTATACCTCTTCCCCAAAAGCGACTGCAAATCAAAAAGCTGTCATGGAGTTTTTGTTGAGTAACCATCCAATTGATTGCCCCGTGTGCGATCAGGCGGGTGAATGTGATTTACAAGATTACGCGTACGAATATGGTCGCGGTGAGCGGCGGTGTGACACAGAAAAAATAACGCAGTCAAAGAAAGATGTTGGCGACAATGTCATGCTCTATGGTGACCGATGCATTATGTGTACTCGGTGTGTTCGATTTACAAAAGAAATCACAGGAACGAATGAACTGTACATTGATGGTCGTGGTGCTAAAGAGTGCATTGATGTTTTTCCAGGAGAAGGGCTCAACAATGAACTGAGTGGGAATGTTGTTGACATTTGCCCAGTTGGTGCATTTCTCGATAAAGACTTTATGTTTCAGCAACGTGTTTGGTTTTTAGACAAAACACCATCGATTGACCCGCTTACAAGCAGTGGCGACAACATCAATATCGAACACACCAACAATACGTTGTACCGAATCAAACCACGAACGAACTGGGATGTCAACCATTTTTGGATTACCGACGAGGTTCGCTACGGCTGGAAGTTTGTGCACGATGAAACTCGTGTAACAGAAATGTGTGAAGATGCGGAACTCGTTGCATCCGACAAGCTTCAACAAGCAGAAAAGATCGCCCTGCTCGTGAGCCCAATGCTTAGTTGTGAAGATGCGTGGCTACTTGGTACCCTTGTTCGTTCAATTGACAAAGACGCAATCGTTGGTATTGGACCCGTCCCAATAGAGGGAGAAGATACAACTTTCCCAAGTGGTTTTACAATTCGTGCCGAAAAAGCTCCAAACGCTCGGGGCGTGAAACACGCCCTTGGCGAAGCCCTTGACTACGACGCATGGAAAAAACAAATGGGCGGTGCGGATACGGTTGTTGTCACAGGAAATTATCCCGAAGCATGGGACACTCCCGCCTCCGAAATTTCGGATTCCCAAACGCTCATTCTCATCGACACGCTCGAAAACAATCTGACGCAGCGAGCAGATGTATTTCTTCCAGGGGCAACTTGGGCAGAAAAAGCTGGTACGTTCGAAAATTACAACAATGTTTTGCAAACATTTGAATGCGCAATTCAGCCGCTTGGAGATTCCCAATCAGAAGGTCAAATTGCATTGAATTTGCAAGCGCTTGTTGATGATATGGAACAAACGATGTTCAATGCCGCAACCGTTCGAAGGCGTATGGCAGATGCGGGAATCGCTGGCATGCTTGAGGTTGAACTTCCAAAAAACACAAATCGCGTTGATACCGACATGCCGCTGTCTGAAGTGTAATTACTTTATTGTTTCAAATTCGGCGGTGAAGTGGCGAAGTGCTGCGGGCTGTTTTGTAATTCGAACACCCTTGATTGAATCTTTGATTGTATTGATGTACTCAAGAACCTCGACCACGTAATCAATGTGGCTTTGAGTGTAGACGCGCCGTGGGAACGCGAGGCGCACCAACTCTTTGTCCGCCAACTTTTCGCTACCATCGGGCTGCTGCCCAAACATCACGCTTCCAATTTCACTCGCGCGAATACCGCCTTCTTGGTACAACGCATTCGCTAGTGCCCACCCTCGGAATTGCTCAAGAGGGATATGCGACAGCCACGCCTTTGCATCAAGATAAAGTGCGTGTCCCCCAGGTGGTTGAAGAATCGGTATTCCCATATCTGTGAGTCGTTCACCAACATACGCAACAGTTCTAATTCGATACGCCAAGTAATCTTCCCGAAGTGCTTCGTACAAACCAGTTGCAACGGTCTCAAG
>JASMLY010000014.1 GCA_030748455.1 Phycisphaerales bacterium
AAGCATCTAGATTAGAGCAAGTTTTAATCAAGGAAACTGTTGATATAGGATTGTTAGATCAATGCTTTCGCCAACTAAAACAATCATGTATCCAATGCCACACAACGTGGAGAAAGTAACTACGTCTTGGTTTGGATATCTATACATCCTTGACATAAAAAAGTTCTGCATCTATTCCTAGGATGACTTTAAGTTGCTAATCATTAGAACCGCAGTTTGTACTGTGGTTGTTAGTTTTGGTGTTGTGTTTTACGGACACGCACCCCAAGCAGCAATCATGTTCAAAAGGTCATGGATGTTTATCACACCGTTACCGTCAGTATCACCAGCACATGAAGCGGGGCAGTCATCGCAAACGCCACCTTCGCCAAGCCAAGTGCCGCCCATGTCTGAACACGCTGTTTCAGAAATTGCATGGCAACCAGTAGAAACGCAACACGCGCCTGTTGGAATAGGTGGTTCACCACAGTCATAACAACCATGCCCGTCAAGCCAAGTACCGCCCGTCTCTGCGCATAACTCCTCGGTCACAGTGATGCAATCGGTTCCAAAGCAACATCCGGACTCCCCTAGCAAACCGCTGGTGTGGGACCCGCCCCCAGAAATCTGCACGAATGTTTCGCCAGCGGGTACGTCGCATTGACCATAGTTGTTGCGGCCCCACGCAATCGCTGTGCTATCTGAGCGTAATCCGATGGAGTGGTTTTCACCTGCGAAAACCTGCACAAAGGTCTCGCCAGCAGGGACGTCGCATTGACCATAGTAGTTGTAGCCCCACGCGATTGCTGTGCCGCCAGCGCGTAAGCCGATGGTGTGTGATTTGCCCGCAGCCACTTCTACAAAGGTCTCGCCAGCAGGGACGTCGCATTGACCATGGTAGTTGTCGCCCCACGCAATCGCTGTGCCGTCAGCGCGTAAGCCGATGGTGTAGGACCTGCCTGCAGCAATCTCCACGAATGTTTCGCCAGCAGGGACGTCGGATTGACCAAAGTCGTTGAGGCCCCACGCAATTGCTGTGCCTTTTGCTCGCAAGCCGATGTTGTGGTAGTTGCCTGCAGCAATCTGCGTGAACGTCTCGCCAGCAGGGACGTCGCATTGACCATAGAAGTTGGCACCCCACGCAATCGCTGTGCCGTCAGCGCGTAAGCCGATGTTGTGGTAGGTGCCTGCGAAAACCTGCACAAAGGTTTCGCCAGGAGGGACGTCGCATTGACCATAGTAGTTGTCGCCCCACGCAATTGCTGTGCCATCCGAGCGTAATCCGATGGTGTGGGAGTTGCCTGCAGCAATCTGCACAAAGGCTTCGCCAGGAGGGACGTCGCATTGACCATAGTCGTTGTTGCCCCACGCGATTGCAGGAGCAGGACTATCTGCAAATGATGTTCCGGTCAGGGTTAGAGCAAACATGGCCACGATTGAAGCGTAGATTTTTCGCATTGGGGGGGGGATTCCTCTCAGTTAAACTTATTCCTCTAAAAATAGTACAAGAGTATTTTGTCAAGTTTTACAGGAAACACAAGCATTATTTCTCAAAAGTGTCTTGCATCCCGCTTACGGAGCGATGGGGGGCATTTCAACAGCACCTCCGCTAGTGCGGAGGTGCTATGTGGGTGTAAATTTAGGGTGTTTGGTCTTACGGACACGCCCCCCAACTTGCAATCATGTTCAAAAGGTCATGGATGTTTACGACACCGTCACTGTTGATATCACCAGCACATGAAGCAGGGCAGTCATCGCAAACGCCGCCTTCGCCTAGCCAAGTGCCGCCGAGTGCCGTGCACGTCACTTCAGCGATCAGATCGCATCCGCTACTGACGCAACACGCGCCTGTTGGAACAGGTGGTTCACCACAGTCATCACACTTATTTCAATTGCGATTGGTCGATTTAACCAACATGCATAAAGTTAATCCTCTTGGCTTTCTCTTTCAGTTAACTTCTTGGCGCGTTGAATTGAATTGTGTAATTGTTTTTGAAATTCTTCTTGTGAAGGCAAGTCGGTGAGATATTCCGCAACATGAATTCGTGATTCGCGAAGTTCAAGCATTTGAATTTGTTCTCCGCTCTCTTTCTTGCCAGTGCAAAGAATAATACCAATTGGAGGATTTTCACCTTCTTGCAGTTCGTGTTTTACGAGCCACTGAAGATACAACTCCATCTGACTTTTGTAACTCGGTTTAAAAACACCAACCTTCAAATCAACGCAAACAAGTCGTTTCAATTTGCGGTTGTAAAAGAGAAGATCAATGAAATGGTTTTTGTTGTCAATTCGAATGCGCTTTTGTTTATCGATGAACGTAAACCCAGAACCAAGTTCAAGCAAGAAACGGTGCATGTCTTTTAAGATTGCCGATTCAAAATCGGTTTCATAAAAGTCCTCGTCAAGATCTAAGAAGTCAAGCAGGTATGGGCTTCGAAGAACCATGTCGGGAGAGACGGTACCTGACTCTCGAGTTTGATCTAATTCTTCACGGATTACGGAATCAGGTAACGTTGCAATGGAAGTTCTTTCAAAGAGCATTGAGTTGATTCGCTCGTTAAGCCGCCGTACGCTCCACTGTTCTTGTTTACACATTTCGATGTAGAAATCGCGTTTTAATGGGTCTTTAATGCTGATTATTAACTTAATATGGCTCCAACTCAATTTGGTCCACACTGTAGACCAAATTGGCTCATCGGGAAACATTTCATAACATCTAACCATTCTATTGAGATTAATCCTACTCCATCCGCTTCCATACTCACTTGTTAAATATGAAGACAGTGACTCTAGAATCTGTTTGCCATATTCAGCCCTGTCTTGTTTCAGTATGTCCTCGCTGATTTTCTTGCCTACATTCCAATAGAGCATTGAGAGTTCGGCGTTTACTGTTCTTGCAATAGTTTGCCGCGTCTTGTCAATTAGAGAGCGGATATCAAAGAACAACGCAGGGGATTCCGGGGATTCATGCACTTCTTTTGACGTGGTTATTTTGTTATTGTTCTTTTGATTTCGCTTCTTTTTCGACATCGAATCGTTTCCTTAAAGTGGGAAACAATTCTAATGCCATCTTTGGTATATTCTGAGATTACTGCGGTTTTTCTACATTGCGAAAAAAAGCATCGTTGTTGCTATTTTCTATTTTGCAATAGATCATCGTGCATCGATGTCACTCGCATGGCCCCCAGTTTCCGACAACGAGGAGTAGGTCAGATACATCGACGATGCCGTCGCCGTTGAGGTCTGCAGGGGAATCCGTAAGCCCCCATTGGTCGATCACTACGAGCAAGTCGCTCACATCGACCGTACCGTTCTGGTCAACATCACTATCGCAGACAGTTTCATCACAAGAATTATCTTCGCAGGTTGTCCCAGCGCCAAGCCAATTCCCGTTTGCAAATTCGCAATCAACACTTGTGCGGTTTAGGCAAATTCCTAAAGAGTCAATACAACACGCACCTTCTTCAAGAAGAGAACTTATTGCTGCATACGCATCTGGTAGAGGGCCTATGTGTCCAGTTGAAGGATTAACTTGTGCTTGACCCGTTTCAATGAGGAGTGTTCTCATTTCATCAGGTAAGAAATATGACCCAAGTTCATTGACTGCGTATGATTGCACTAATAAGCATGCGCCAGCGACGATTGGGGTGGCAGATGATGTTCCACTGAAACTATTCGTGAAATCGCAATCGAGTTCATCCCACGTATCCCCATAACCAGTTGTCATCACACATTCTCCCCAACCCTGAAGATCAACTCGAGATCCATAGTTAGAAAAATTCAATCGCGCCTTCCAAGTATTGCCGTAGCAAGAATTGTATGCACCACCAGCTCCAATCATAATTGCACCAGAATCATTCTCTGGCAGGAAGGGGTAATGCCCACCATTACCTTGTGAATATATCGATGCATCGAGATCTTGGGAGCCATTGCCTGCCGCTTCGCAGACGATGACATCATTTCCTACCGCGTAGAGAACTGCGTTGTAGTACGGTTCGTACCACTCGACTGGAACATAGCCATATTGTGTTGAGCCATCCCAGTTTGGTCCTGGAATATGAATTTCTAAGAGAATAACTGAGCCACTTGGGACTCCAAAAAGAACTGTTTGATACAGCGCAGACATGCCGTTTTGCCAAGAAGTATCGTTGTCGTAGAGTGCAGCAAATTTTACTTCATCGACTCCGTAAGCAATCCCTGTTGTGCCAAAATCATTCCCTAAAGATGTCATGACACCCAATACTGCTGTGCCGTGTTCGCTTTCACTTGGCGTGTTTGGTCCAATTGCATCTATGTTTGGTAAGTCGCAATGTGCAGGATTAAATCCGCCTTCTAAATCGCAAACTTGTACGCCTTCGCCGTGTATTTCAAATGTGCTCCATACAAGTTCTGCACCTACTCCACCATAAGCCGCGGGATTTTCGTATCCTTGATACTGTTGGTAAGCTGGTGGTGTTATAGAAGCAGTTGTAGCAATCGGAACGGGCAACGCAATTTCAACAAGTGGTGATTGGTTAAGTAAATTGATCGCGTCGGATACATTTGCATTCTTTGGAAGTCGCATATACGCGCCTTGTCTAGGGTCAGCAATCTCTCTTTGTAACCGATATTCTGCACGCTGAAGCATTGTGCCTGCAATATCTTGTTGATCTAGAGGAATAATCAACTGCCATTCTGCGTTTTGAAGTTCAGTAATGTGATGCTCACCCCTGTCATGTAGCATGGAGTTAATCGATGTCGTTGTGTTGAGCCCCTCAGCGATTCTCACAAAAAGGGCATCCTCGTGATAACCAAAGGGTATGGTTACGTGCGTTGGTTTTGCAGGCATGTTTCTTGGATTGAGTTCAGCAAAAACTGTATTGCTAAACAAGCAAAGGGTGGCGACAGGTAACATATTTTTCATTTCTTCAACCTTTCCCGAGCCTTCAGATATGCAAGTCCCGTATTTATATATGCGTGATGCTAGAAGAATCAGGTAATTAAATCAAGGAAAATGTCTTGTTATTATTTAATCAGGACTAATTGCCGCGGGGCGGGGGTTGCGGCCCCCCCCCCCACAGGTCTGTGGGGGGGGGTTTGAAGCCCCATCCAAGCGTTTTTCAAAAAAATAAAAAGACAAGTCGCCCCGCAA